>NZ_DBNHDN010000040.1:0-74971 GCF_057139185.1 Rudaea sp.
ACCGCGGTGCTTGGCTTGGGCGATATTGGCCCGCTGGCCGGCAAGCCGGTCATGGAAGGAAAGGGGGTGCTGTTCCAGAAGTTCGCCGGGATCGACGTGTTCGACATCGAGATCCAAGAGGACGACCCCGACAAGCTGGTCCACACGATCGCCTCGCTGGAGCCGACCTTCGGCGGCATCAACCTCGAGGACATCAAGGCGCCGGAGTGCTTCTACATCGAGGAGGAGCTCAAGAAGCGCATGAACATCCCGGTGTTCCACGACGACCAGCACGGCACCGCGATCATCGTCGGCGTCGCCGTGATCAACGCGCTGCACATCATCGGCAAGAACATCAGCGATGTGAAGCTCGCCGCCTCCGGCGCGGGCGCTGCCGGCATCGCCTGTCTGGACATGCTCGTACGCCTCGGCGTGAAACCGGAGAATATCCTCGTCAACGACAAGGACGGCGTGCTCTACAACGGCCGTCCCGGACTGTGCGGCGAGCTTGAGCGCTACGCCCGCGACACGAGCGCGCGTACGCTCGGCGACATCGTCCGCGGCGCCGACATTTTCCTCGGGGTCTCGGCAGGCGGCGTGCTCACCCAGGACATGATCGGGACGATGGCCGAAAGACCGGTCATCCTCGCCCTTGCCAATCCGACCCCGGAGATCCTGCCCGAACTGGCCAAGGAAGTGCGCCCAGACGCGATCATCGCGACCGGGCGCTCGGACTATCCGAACCAGGTCAACAACGCGCTGTGCTTTCCGTACATCTTCCGCGGTGCGCTCGACGTCGGCGCGACGACGATCAACGCGCAGATGGAAGTCGCCAGCGTGCATGCGATCGCCGAACTAGCGCGGCGCGAGACTTCCGATGTCGCCGAGCGCGCCTACAGCCTCGGCGACAACCATCTGACTTTCGGCCCGGAATACCTGATCCCGCAGCCATTCGATCCGCGCCTGCTCGTTTCGGTCGCGCCCGCGGTGGCGCGCGCGGCGATGGAGTCGGGTGTGGCGACGCAGCCGATCACCGACCTGCGGGCGTATTCGGAAAAGCTTTCGCAGTTCGTGTTCCGTACCACCACGCTGATGAAGCCGCTGTTCGAGCGCGCGCGCGCCGACGTCAAGCGCATCGTCTTCGCCGAAGGCGAAGAGGATACGGTGCTGCGCGCGGTGCAGACCATCGTCGACGAAGGTTTGGCCAGGCCGATCCTGATCGGCCGCCCGGCGGTGATCGAAAAGCGCATCCAGCGCCTCGGCCTGCGCATCCGCGCGGGCGAACACTTCGAACTGACCAACGTCGACGACGATCCACGCTACGACGAATACTGGAACTACTATCACAAGCTCAACGCGCGCCGCGGCACGACCCCGGCGCTGGCCAAGGCGATGATCCGCACGCGCGTGACGCTGATCGCGGCCATCATGGTCGCGCGTGGCGAGGCCGACGGCATGATCACCGGCCTGGTCGGCACGTACCAATCCAAGCTCAACTACGTCCGCAGCGTGCTGCCGCTCGACCCCGACGTATGCGCGCCGTCGGCGATGACCTGCGTGCAGAACGACCGTGGCGCGTTCTTCTTCATCGATACGCATGTGCAGCCGGACCCGACCGCCGAGCAACTGGCCGAAGCGACGCTGCAGGGCGTACGCCGCCTGAAGATGTTCGGCATCAAGCCGCGCGTGGCCCTGCTTTCGCATTCGAACTTCGGCGGCCACTCGACACCGAGCTCGCAGAAGATGCGCCGCGTGCTCGAACTCGTGCGCACCGCCGACCCCACGCTCGAAATCGACGGCGAGATGCAGGCCGACACCGCACTCAACGAAGCGGTGCGCGCGCGCATCTTCCCCGAATCGACGCTGACCGGCACGGCCAATGTCTTCGTCTGCCCGAACATGGACGCGGCCAACATCGCCTACAACCTCGTGCGCCACTTGACCGAGGGCGTCGCGATCGGGCCGATCCTGATGGGTATCTCCAAGCCCGCGCACATTCTCACGCCGGTCTCGACCGTGCGCCGCGTGGTCAACATGACCGCGGTGGCATGCGTCGAGGCGCAAATCCGCGCGCAGATCGAAAACGCACAGTCGGGCAAGCCGGCGTAGGAGCGTTTCCCGCGCAGTCATCGTTTGCTTCCGGAAAAAAACCATGCACCGCAAGCACCATCTCGCAACCATTGCCGGCGCACTGGCGCTGGCTTGCGTCGCACCGGCATTGCGCGCGGACGATGTACCGAAAATCCAGCGTCAGATTCTGCTCAAGGACGACTTGAGCATTCCCGGCCACGAAGGCGTGATGGTGCGCGTCGAAATTCCGCCCGGCGCGGCCGAGGGCTATCACACGCATCCGGCCGACGTGTATGCGTTTCTGCTCGAAGGCGAGGTCGTGCAGGAACTTGCCGGCAAACCCACGGTGACACTCAAGGCCGGCGATGTGTTCCACGTACCGGCGAACACCGTGCATCAGGCGACCAACAAGGGCAGCGTGCCGGCGAAAATCGCGGTCGTGTTCGTCGCCGAGAAAGGCAAGCCGCTGACCACGCCGGTCAAGTAGCAGGGGTCTACAGCCATCGGATCGAGCGCCGGCCGCGGCTCAGCGCTTTTCGGCAACGACAATGCAGCCCGCGATCGGATGATCCGCTTCGAGGCGCAGCATGATGTCTTCGAACCTGCATTCGGCAAAGCCGGCGTTGCGGCACAACCCGGCAATCGAAATGCGCGAGTGCGCGTAGCGTCCGCTCGCGCGCAAGCACAGATCGCCTTCCGTCGCGTCCGCTTGTTCGCAGGAAAAGATCAACGCACCGCCCGGCCGCAACGCACGATACGCGGCCGCGATCAGATCGGACAGATCGCCGACGTAGATGAACACGTCGCAGGCCGTGATGCAGTCGTGGCTCTGCGCCGGCGTGTCGTGCAGTTCCACCAGCGCGTCGCCTTGGCGCAGTCGGGTGTAGATGCCCAACGGCGCCGCCTGGTCGAGCATCCGCGCCGATAGATCGACGCCGGCCAGATCGCCGTCGATGCGGCCGAGACACAGGCCGAGCAACCCGGTGCCGCAGCCGAGGTCGAGCAGGTCGAGCCTGCGCTGCGGGTGGCGGCCCAATACGATGTCAGCGACGCGATGCGGCACGCGATATTGCAGCCGCCCGACCAGGTGCTTCTCGAAGCGCTCGGCGAGGCCGTCGAACAACTCGGCCACGAGCGCGGCAGGCTGCGTACGCGGCGTTTCGCCGCGCGCCACGGCCTCACGAAATCGGCGGACAGCCTCGTCGGATTGGTCGGATTGGGCAGCCATGCCGCAGCGAATGTAGCACGCCGTTGGCACGCGAAATTCGCCGTCGCGCGACTGGATCAGCGACGCTGAGCGACACCGATGAAACCGGGAATCGCCACCTGGTTTTCCTGGCGCAGGTCGAGGTTTTCGAACGCGACCCGGGCACCATCCGCGGTGCTGCACAGGCGCTCGAGGTAGGCGCGCGAATGCGCATAGCGCTTGCTCTGGCGCAACACGAAATCATGCTCGCCATCGTCCGCGGTCTCGCAGGAGAAGATCAGCATGCCGCCGCGGCGCAGGACGCGAAAACAGTCGGCCACGATCTGCGCGATGTCCCCGACGTAGACGAACACGTCGTTGGCGATCACGCAATCGTAGGAGGCCGCCGCGGATCTTCGCAGTTCCGCGCGCAGGTCGTCATGGACGAGGCGGGTATAGATTGCATGCCGCTGCGCGCGTTCGAGCATGCCTGCGGACAGGTCGACGCCGACCAAACTGCCCTTCACCCCGCCGAGATAGACTCCGGTCAACCCGGTGCCGCAGCCCAGATCGAGCACGTCGATGCGCAGATCCGGATGCCGTTCGCGCACCAACTCGGCCACGCGCTTTGGCACGCGATACTTGAGCTCACCGACCAGATGCCTGTCGAAACGCATCGAATAGCCGTCGAACAGCGCCTCGGTCATCTCGTTCGGCTGCGTGGCGGGTGTCTCGCCGCGCGCGATCGCGAGATTGAACCGGATCGAAGCATCGTCGGGCTGCAACGCGAGCGCGCGTTCCAGGCTGACGACGGCCTCGTCGCGCCTGCGCAACTGCACGAGGCACTCGCCGAGACCGGCGAGTGCCTGCGCATCCCGATCGTCCGCATCGAACAGTTGGCGATACAGCAACTCGGCTTCGGCGTAGCGCGCGCCACCGAAACAGCAGACAGCGAGCGCGCGGGTGATCTGCCTGTTTCCCGGTTGCAGCGCGAGTGCAGCGCGCAAGTAGCGCTCCGCACTCGCATAGTTGCCGGCCTGGTTGGCGACGGCGACGGCGGCCTCGAGTACCCCGAGATCGTCCGGCGCGAGTTCCACCGCCTTGTCGACCGCGGCGGCCGCGGCGTCCTGCTCGTCCGCGCGCGCGAGTGCCTTGCCGAGCTCGAGACGCGGCACCGGCCAGCGCGGCGTCAGTGCCACGGCACGCCGCAACGCCGAGATTTCGCGATGGCTGTCCTGCGATGCGCGCGCGAACACCGCTTCGACGAGCGCGGCGCGCACGTCGTTCGGCGCGATAGCGAGAACCGTGCCCAGCGCGGCCCCGGCGGCGGCGAGATCGCCGGCGCGAATCGAGGCCTCGACCGCGACGAGCCGGGCGAGCACGGGGTCGGCGGCGGGCGCGCTCATCGGCCGCACCTGTCTGGATGCCGGGTGCGCGGATGCGGGAGGCGGACGGGGATCATGGGCCGAACCATACCGCCCCGCGGCCCATCGCGCCAGACGACATCCACGATCAGGGCATCGGTCCCGACCGCGGCTTCTTTCGGCAACGCCGCAGTGCAGCGTCGACTCGCAAACGCATCGACGCTGCGCCGCCGGAAGGATAAACTCGCTCCATTGCGCCGGCATTCCACGCGACGCCGATTTCGTGCCGCCATCGAGTACCAGCAGAACCGGAGGGAAAATGAACAAGCTCGACGACATCCTCAATCAGGACATCGACCCCACCGAAACCCGCGAGTGGACCGAATCGCTCGATGCGGTGATCGGCGCGGACGGACCCGAGCGCGCGCACTTCCTGCTCGAGAAAATGGTCGACGCGACGCGGCGCGCCGGCGGCCACCTGCCGTTCCAGCCGACGACCGAATACATCAATACGATCCCGCCACACCTGGAAGCGAAGAGTCCGGGCAATGCGGAGATGGAATGGAAGATCCGCTGCCTGGTGCGCTGGAACGCGATGGCGATGGTCGTGCGCGCGAACCGCAAGCCGGGTGAGCTCGGCGGCCACATCGCCAGCTTCGCCTCGAGCGCGACGCTGGTCGACGTCGGCTTCAACCACTTCTGGCGCGCGCCGAGCGAGAATCATCCCGGCGACCTGATTTTCCACCAGGGCCACGCGAGTCCGGGCATCTATGCGCGTTCGTTCCTCGAGGGCCGCATCGATGAAGACCGACTCGACCTGTTCCGCATGGAAGTTGCCGGCAAGGGGCGCGGCCTGTCCTCGTATCCGCATCCGTGGCTGATGCCGGACTATTGGCAGGCGCCGACCGTGTCGATGGGCCTGGGCCCTTTGCAAGCGATCTACCAGGCGCATGTGATGCGCTATCTCGAGAACCGCGGCCTGATCCCGAAGAGCGACCGCAAGGTATGGTGCTTCATCGGTGACGGCGAATCGGACGAACCGGAGACGCTCGGCGCGATCTCGCTGGCCGGACGCGAGAAGCTCGACAACCTCATTTTCGTGCTCAACTGCAACCTGCAACGCCTCGACGGCCCGGTGCGCGGCAACGGCAAGATCATCCAGGAACTCGAAGGCGTGTTCCGCGGCGCCGGCTGGAACGTGCTCAAGCTCGTCTGGGGCAGCTACTGGGACCCGCTGCTCGCGCGCGACAGCAAGGGCGTGCTGCGCAAGCTGATGATGGAAACGGTCGACGGCGAATACCAGGCCTGCAAGGCGTTCGGCGGCAAGTACACGCGCGAGAATTTCTTCGGCAAGTATCCGGAGACGCTGGAGATGGTGCGCAGCCTGTCCGACGACGACATCTGGCGCCTCAACCGCGGTGGCCACGACCCGCACAAAGTCTACGCGGCGTATCACGAAGCAGTCAGCACGCAGGGCATGCCCACGGTGATTCTGGCCAAGACGGTCAAGGGCTACGGCATGGGTTCGGCAGGTGAGTCGCTCAACCCGACCCACCAGCAGAAGAAGCTCGACGACGATTCGGTACGCCACTTCCGCGACCGTTTCCAGATTCCGATTGCCGACGACAAACTGCACGAAGTGCCCTACTACCATCCGGGCATGGACTCGCCGGAGGTGAAATACATGCTCGAACGCCGCGCGGCGCTCGGCGGCTTCCTGCCACAACGCCGGCGCAAGAGCCAGCCATTCGAAGCGCCGGCGCTGAGCGTGTTCGAGCCGATCACCAAAGGCACCGGCGAGCGCGAGATCTCGACGACGATGGCCTTCGTGCGCGGCATCAACCTGCTGCTGCGCGACAAGAATCTCGGCCAGCGCATCGTGCCGATCGTCGCCGACGAAGCACGCACCTTCGGCATGGAAGGCATGTTCCGCCAGATCGGCATCTATGCGCCGTTCGGGCAGAAGTACCGGCCGCAGGACTCCGACCAGCTCATGTACTACCGCGAGGACATCAAGGGCCAGGTGTTGCAGGAGGGCATTTCCGAACCGGGCGCGATGAGTGCATGGATCGCCGCGGCGACGAGCTACTCGGTGTCGAACGTGCCGATGCTGCCGTTCTACATCTACTACTCGATGTTTGGTTTCCAGCGCATCGGCGACCTCGCCTGGGCCGCAGGCGACATGCGCGCGCGCGGCTTCCTCGTCGGCGGCACCTCCGGCCGTACCACGCTCAACGGCGAAGGCCTGCAGCACGAGGACGGCCACAGCCACCTGTTCGCCGCAAACATCCCGAACTGCAAGGCCTACGACCCGACTTTCTCCTACGAGGTCGCGGTCATCATGCAGGACGGCGTGCGCCGCATGATGCAGGAGCAGGAGGACGTCTACTACTACGTCACCGTGATGAACGAGAACTACCCGCACCCGGATCTGCCGAAGGGCGCGGAGGAAGGCATCATCAAGGGCATGTACCTGTTCAAGGACGCCGGCAAGCCGAAGAAGAACGAGCCGCGCGTGCAACTGCTCGGCAGCGGCACGATCCTGCGCGAGGCGATTGCCGCGGCCGAGCTGTTGGAAAAGGAGTTCGGCGTCAGCGCCGACATCTGGAGTTGCCCGAGCTTCTCCGAACTGCGCAAGGAAGGCTTCGACGCCGAACGTTGGAACCGCCTGCATCCCGAAGGCAAGCCGCGCGTGCCGTACGTGACCCAATGCCTCGCCGACCGCGCCGGCCCGGCCGTCGCCGCGACCGACTACGTGCGCGAGTACGCCGACCAGATTCGCGCGTTCATGCCGGACGGCAAGAAGTACACCGTGCTCGGCTGCGACGGCTACGGCCGCAGCGACTCGCGCGAGAACCTGCGCCGCTTCTTCGAGGTCGATCGCCACTACATCGCCCACGCCGCGATCGCCGCGCTCGCCGCCGAAGGCAAGATGAGCGCCAAGGACGTCGCTCGCGCGCTCAAGACCTGGAAGATCGACGCGGACAAGCCGAATCCGCTGACGGTGTGAGCGGATGACGCCAACGGGGGATGCCGGGAATCCCCGGCATTCCGGTTCGATCGCTGGCGCCTATCTTCCATCGCGCCAGCACTACTGGTATGCGCGCTGCAAACTGGCGAGCGACCCGCTGTATGCGGGCGTCGGCGCGGTCTTGCGCGAAACGTCGGCGCCGCTGCTCGATCTCGGCTGCGGCATCGGCCTGCTCGCGCACACGCTGCGCGCGCAAGGCTTCCGTGGCGGTTACCTCGGCGTCGACAACGACGCGAACAAAATCGCCGCCGCGCGCACCGCGGCCGGACGTGCGGACTTGGGCGAGGCACGCTTCGCTTGCATCGATCTCGCACGCGCCCCCCTACCCGCTCATCGCGGCAGCGTCGCCCTGCTCGACGTACTGCAATACCTGCCGCCGCAGGCCGCGAACGAACTGGTCGAGCGTGCGGCGGCCTGCATCGCGCCGGGCGCGCGCCTGGTGATCCGCAGCGGACTCGACGATGCCGACGCGCGCACGCGTTTCACCCGCGCGATGGACGTGTTCTCCCGCCGCATCGGCTGGATGAACACCGCGCCGAAGCGCTATCCGACGCGCGCGGAACTCGAAACCCTGCTCGCAGGCTGCGGCCTGCGCGCGCGCTTCGCTCCGTTGAGCGGACGCCTGCCGTTCAACAACTGGCTGATCGTCGGCGAGAAGATTTGAGCGGGCGCCGCGCGCGAATTCACGCGCAAGAAGCGGGGTTCGCTTACGCTGCCGGTACGGCAGACTGTGCTCGAATCCACTCAGCGAGCACCTGCCATGCATTTTCGAATCCGCGGCCTCGCGGCCGAACCGTTCGCCAACCTGTTCACCTTGTCCGACGCCGAACTCGCACAGCGCTGCGCCGTGCGTCGAACGGTCGATGCCGACCACGGCTATCCGTGCCGCATCAGCCTGACCGATGCGAAGGTCGGCGACGAGGTGATCCTGGTCAACCACGAACACCTGGACGTCGCCACGCCCTACCGTTCGCGCCACGCGATCTACGTGCGCGCAGGCGAGGTGCGCTTCGACGCGGTCGACACGGTGCCCGACATGCTGCGCCGCCGCCTGCTGTCGCTGCGCGGCTTCGACGTCGAAGGCATGATGACCTCGGCCGACGTGGTCGAAGGACGCGAGCTCGAAGCGGCGATCGCGCGCCAGCTCGCCGACCCGCAGACTCTATACCTGCACGCGCACATTGCGCGGCCCGGCTGTTACGCCGCACATATCGAACGCGCTTGACGCTCACCGGACATCGACGCGCCACGCCCACCCAAGTCCGCTATGCTTGCTGCGGTCTTTCGAGCGGGCAAGGTGGGCGATGGAGGCAGCGCAGTGGCGCGCGGAGTGGCTCGGCTGGAACGGCAATGCGCTGCGCTGGCGCATCGCCGGCGATCTCGCCGGATTGCCGCCCACCGAGCTGACGCTCGACGACGTCGTGTTCGCGCGCTTCGCAGCGGATGCTGCCGGCGCACGCGAATTCGAGTTGGCGTTCCCCTGGTCGCCGAGCGGCCACGACGAGTTGCGTTTCGGCCTGGCCGTGACCGCGACAGAGCCGCCGCTCGAGTTGCTGCCCTGCTGGGAGGTTCGTCTTGGCGCGGCCGCCGCGCCGCCAACCGCATCGGCGCCAGCGGCAACGTCGCGCCGTCTTGCCACGCTCGCCGGCACGCCACGGCTGCCCGCAGTGCCGCTCGTCGAACTGCCGCGCGTCAGCATCGTCGTGCCGATCTTCAACTCACCGCAGAGCGTGCAGAACTGCATCGCTCCGGTGCTGCGCCATTCGCCGAACGCGCGCCTGATCCTGATCGACGATGCAAGCACCGATGCGCGCATCGCGCCGATCCTCGACGCGGCCGCAAAGCACAAGCACGTGCTCGTGCAGCGCAATGAGCGCAACCGCGGCTACACCGGCAGCGTCAACGTCGGCATGCGCCTCGCCGGCGGCGACGACGTGGTGCTGCTCAACAGCGACACCGTCGTCGGCCCGCGCTGGCTCGCGGCGCTGAAGATCGCCGCCTACAGCGCCGACGATATCGGCACGGTCACCGCCGTGTCCGACAACGCCGGCGCATTCAGCGTGCCGGAACTGGAACGGCATTGTCCGATTCCCGCGCGCTGGACCCTCGCCCAGGCACAGCGCGCCGTGTTGCAGCAGGCCGGCATGCGCTACCCGCAACTGCCGACCGGCAACGGCTTCTGCATGTACGTCAAGCGCGTGCTGCTCGCACGCATCGGGCCAATGGACGAGGCCGCATTCCCGCAGGGCTATGGCGAGGAAAACGATTTCTGCCAGCGCGGCGAACGCGCCGGCTATCGCAACCTCATCGCCGGCAACGTGCTCGTGCATCACGAGCGCAGCGCGAGCTTCGGCGACGAACGCCGCGCCGCGCTCGGCGCGCAGGGCATGGCCGTGCTGCGCGAACGCTATCCGGACTACGAGAGCGAGGTCGGCGCGACGCTGTGGAGTTTCGAGCGGCGCGCGCTCGATTGGCGCGTGCGCCGCATCTACTCTGACGGCGATGCGACCTACGCGAAGCAGCCGCCGAAGCCGCGCCTGCTGCTCGCGGCCGATCCGCAGGACGTGGGCACGGCCAGGCTGCTGGCGACCCTGTCGCGCAACCAGGAATGTTTTCTGCTGCGCAACGACGGCGATCGTGTCGGCCTGTATCGTCTCGACGGCGCATCGTTCCAATCCGAGGACAGCGTCGAACTCGGCCGCGATGCCGCCGCGCTCGCGCGCGTTGAAACGCGCCTGCGCAAATGGCTGGTCGGCTACGCGATCGAGTCGGTGCACGCACGCGGCAGCGCGGCCAGCGACCGCTGGCTCGCGACGCTGGCCGCCGAATTAGACGTTCCGACGTTGTGAGGCCGACCTGGCAGAAGCCTACTTGATGACGCCGGGCAGGAACGACTGCCAGCGCAGGCCGCGCTTGTGCGCGCCGACCGGGCTGCCGTCGCCGAGATTGTTGCCGGCATCGTCGCTCGGAGCCGCAGAACCCGCGGTCACGACAGGCTGAACCGTAGCAACCTCAGGCCTGGCGGCGGGCGCGACGACTTGCGGTGCGGCTGGTGTCACCGTTGCCGGCAGCGGCGTGGCGACGGCCTTGGCCGTACCGACGCCGTCGGCGTCGCAGCAACGCGCGGCTTCGGAATACAGGCCGGCACCAACAAAAGCCAGCAAGGCGGCGAGAACGACGTAGCGTGAGTGCGTGCGGTTCATCGGAATACTCATCTTGCAGGTTGCGGATGGTCGCATGCCGGCAAGGCACGCGCCAGTGTCTGATGACAACCGAGAAGCAGTAATCGTGCCACCAGAAAATCCTTTTCCAATCAATGTCATGTGGAGGTCCACCGGCGTGTCCGCGTGTCCGTCGCGGACAATCGGACAGGCACATCCGCGGCGAGCATGAATACAGATGCGGCAATGGCGGCAAAGGTTGCACCGCCAGGTTCTTCGCTGCGATGCACTATCATCGAACCATGCCCATCGACCCGTCCGCCCTGCTCGCCGCGCTGTCCGCCGAACACGCAGTCTCGGGGGCGCAGCTCGCGCGCCAGCTGGGGGTGACGCGCGCCGCGGTGTGGAAACAGATCGAGCACCTGCGCGAACTCGGCGCCCCGGTGGAGGCCGCGGCCGGCAGCGGCTATCGCCTCGCCTGGCGGCTTGAACCTCTGGCCGCGGACAGCATTCGCGAGCGGCTCGACGTCGCAACGCGAGCGCGCCTCGCCGCGCTCGCCGTGCACTGGCGCATCGACTCGACCAACACCGAGCTGCAGCGCGGCGCCGCGGCTGCGGCCGGCATCGAGGTCTGCCTTGCGGAAACGCAGACGGCGGGCCGCGGCCGGCGCGGGCGCGAGTGGCAGTCGCCGCTCGGCGGCAACCTCTACTTGTCGCTGCTGCGCCGTTTCGAAGCCGGCATGGCGCAGTTGTCGGGACTGAGCCTCGTGGCCGGCGTCGCCGTCGTCGACGCGCTGGCCGACTGCTGCGGCGTCGACGTCGGCCTGAAATGGCCGAACGACGTGCTCGCCGAAGGACGCAAGCTCGCCGGCATCCTCGTCGAGCTCGGCGGCGAATTCCTCGGTCCCTGCCACGCGGTCATTGGGGTCGGCATCAACCTGCGTCTGCCGGCCACCACGCACGGCCGCATCGACCAGCCCGCGATCGACATCGCCAGCCTGTGCCGTGAGGTTCCTTCGCGCAACGCGCTGGCGGCACGCCTGATCGCGCGCCTGATCGAAGCGCTCGACCGCTTCGAGACACAAGGTTTCGCCGCGTTCGGCGAAGCCTATGCGCGCCACGACCTGCTGCGCGGACACCATGTGCGCGTGCTCGCCGCCGGCGCGGCGCACGATGGCATAGCCGCAGGCGTGGACGAACGCGGCGCGCTGATCGTCCGCCACGGCAGGACCGCCGCCCACTACGACAGCGCGGAAGTCTCCGTGCGCGCCGCATGAACGCTTTGAATGAATCCGGGGAACCGCACGCATGAAATTGTTGATCGACCTCGGCAACTCGCGCCTGAAATCCGCGTTCTGGGATGGCGCGCAACTCCAGCGCGGCAGCACGCTGACGCACGCACGCACCGGCGAAGCCGAAGGCGGTGAGGCGATACCGGGCGAGATGGACTTTTCCGCATTGTGGAGGGATGTACCGACGATCGACGCGATCTGGATCGCTTCGGTCGCCGCCGGCGCGCTGGAACAGGCGTTGACACGCTCGCTCGGCGGGCATTTCGCCATACCGGTGCGCTATGCGCGCAGTCCGGCCGCGGCCTGCGGCGTGCGCAATGCCTACTCGGCGCCGGCCCGGCTCGGCGTCGACCGCTTCCTCGGCATGGTCGCCGCGCACCATGAAACCGCAGCGCCGGCCGTGATCGCGAGCTGCGGTACC
The DNA here is from genome assembly GCF_057139185.1 of Rudaea sp. Classification (NCBI taxonomy): domain Bacteria; kingdom Pseudomonadati; phylum Pseudomonadota; class Gammaproteobacteria; order Lysobacterales; family Rhodanobacteraceae; genus Rudaea; species Rudaea sp. The sequence continues at coordinate 12,505 of NZ_DBNHDN010000040.1, forward strand.
GCGCTCGCGCTCGACGCCGTCGGTGCCGACGGCCGCCATCTCGGCGGGCTGATCGCGCCGGCGCCGGCGCTGATGCGCCAGGCGCTGCTCGAACACACCGCACGTCTGGGCGAACTCACGCCCGCGCCAATCGCAGAGTTCGCCGACACCACTGCCGCCGCCGTCGAATCGGGTACCTGGCTGGCCGCGGTCGCGCTGGTTGAACGTTTCGCACGGCGCGCGCAGGCCTCGTTCGGCGTGACGCCGGAACTGATCCTCTGCGGCGGTGGCGCCCGAAGCCTCGCGTCGCTGCTTGAACTCGAACATCGTTGTGAACCCGACCTCGTCCTGCGCGGGCTCGCGCATTTCGCCGACGCGGAAGGAAAGTGAACACCGCGGCGCACTGCTAGAATCCGCACTCCGCCGATTTCGCAAACCCTTCACGCACGGATGTTCGTTCGCGTCCTTTTCCTGCTTCTGCTCGCGCTCAATGTCGGTGCGGCATGCTGGTTGTATTTCGCGCCGCGCGCGCCGCTGGCCGAAGCGCCGGCCGCCGACCCCGGCGTGGCGCGACTCGTCCTGCTCAGCGAAACCGACCACAGCGCACCCGTCGCCACGTCGCCGGCACCGAAGCGCGCAAACGGCCCGTCCCGGGAAACCTGCCTTTCCGTCGGCGCATTCGCAACCCAGGCCGATGTGCGCGCCGCAATGAAGGCGTTGACGCCCCTGGTCGCGCGCATCCAGTTCCGTGAAACGCGCGTCACCGAGGTGCGCGGCTACTGGGTCTACCTGCCCGCGCCCGGCAACCGCGAGCGCGCGCTCGACATCGCGCGCCAGTTGTCGAGCAAGGGCATCAGCGACTACTACGTCGTCACCGCGGGCGAGCAGCCGAACGCGATCTCGCTCGGCCTGTTCCGCGAGCAGGCCAACGCCGACAAGCGCTTGAACGAGATCCGCGCGCTTGGCTTCAAGCCCGAAGTGATCCAGCGCAGCGACGAAGTGCCGATCTATTGGGTCGACTATGCGCAAGCCGGCGACGCGGCCATCGACTGGCGCGCGCAGGTCCCCGCACGCAGCGAACTGCATGCGCAACCGATCGATTGTTTTTGAGCCGCGGGTTTCGTGCGAAAATATGCGGCGCTGGAATCGTGCCGGCCACGCGACCGAGCCCACGCGATTTTCCACATCGTTGCCGCTTTAGCTCAGTTGGTAGAGCAACCGCCTTGTAAGCGGTAGGTCGTCCGTTCGATTCGGACAAGCGGCACCAATAAAATCAATAAGTTACGTCTTAGTCAACACACGCCTCTTGCATCATTGGGACACTTTTGGGACATTTCCCCCCAAAATGTGGCCGCGAGGGGCGATTCATGGCAACCATCGAAAAGCGCATCGGTAAGGCTGGCGACGCTCAGTATCGAGTGAAAGTGCGCATGCGCGGGCACAAGCCGGCATCCGCCACGTTCGACCGGATCACGGACGCCAAGCGTTGGGCTGCTGAGACCGAGACCAGAATCCGTGAGGGGCGTTACTTCGATCAGGCCGAAGCTCGGCGGCATACGCTGGCCGACCTGATCGACCGCTACCTTGCCGAGACTCTGCCGGTTGCAAAGATTCGCGGCAAGCGCGAACGTGAACTGCATCTGCGCATGTGGCGCGAGAAGCTTGGACACATCACGCTCGCCGACCTGACCGCACCAATGATTCACGAGACGCGCAGCAAGATGCTCGGCCGCGTCACGAGGCTAAAGCGCCCTGTGTCCAATGGAGCGATCAACCGGCAACTGATGGTGCTTGCTTCGCTCTTGACCACGGCGGTCAAGGACTACGGCTGGCTGGACGATTCGCCGATGCGCAAGCTGTCGAAGCTGTCCGAGCCGCGCGGACGCGTCCGGTTCCTTAGCGACGCCGAGCGCGACGCGCTGCTCCGTGAGTGCCAAGCGCACAGTGCGTTGCTGCATGCCGTCGTCGTCTGCGCACTCGCTACGGGTGCGCGCCGCGGCGAATTGCTCGGCCTGCGCTGGCCCGACGTGGACATGCAGCGCAGTTTGATGACGTTTCAACAGACGAAGAACGGCGAGCGACGCACGGTGCCAATCGTCGGGCTCGCGCGCGACCTGCTTGTCGAACATCGCAAGGTGCGCCGGCTGGATACCGATCTAGTTTTCCCCGGCGACACCGGCAAGCCGCTGGAAGTCGGCAAGATGTTCCGCGAGGCGTGTGAACGCGCGGGCATCGCTGATTTCCGATTTCATGATCTGCGCCACACAGCCGCATCGTGGATCGCCATGAACGGCGGCACGCTCGCCGAGATTGCCGAAGTGCTCGGGCACAAGACGTTGCAGATGGTGCGGCGCTACACGCACTTGACCGAGGGGCACACGCGCGGCGTGTTGGAGCGCATGAACAAGCGGGCATTCGGGAAGTAATGCCGTGCTCGTTCTGATCGATGAAAGCGGCGACCCGGCGTTCAAGATCGCGAAGGGGTCAACCTCGCATTTCGTGATTGCACTGGTGGCGTTCGACGACTTCAAGGAAGCCGAGCGGGCCGCGGCTGCGATTGCCGATCTGCGTACTCGCCTGCACGTCAAACCGGAATTCAAGTTCGCCAAGAGCGCCGATCCCGTGCGCGATGCGTTTTTCGATGAAGTGTGCAGCTTCCACTTCACTGCACGCGCGCTCGTCGTGGACAAAGCGAAGGTCTATAGCGAGCACCTGCGCGCCGACGCCGACCAGTTCTACAACTACTTCCTGCAATTGCTGCTGAAGCACGACGGCGGTCTGTTGCGCGGCGCAAACGTGAAGCTGGACGGCAGCGGAAGCAAGGAATTTCGCCAGGCACTCAACACGTACCTGCGCGCGCAGTTGCGGGAGGGACAGATAGGCAAATTCAAGTTCGCCGACTCGGCCGGGGATGACTTGATCCAGCTTGCCGACATGGTGGCTGGTGCGATCCTGCGTTCGTATCGCGGCGATGACCGCAAAAACGCGTGGCGCTGGCGAACGGCGCTCGCGCGCGCCGGCCGCTTGGGGGACGTATGGGACTTCCTCTGAAAAGCAAAAAGAGCGGGATCGCCGCTCTTTTGCCGCACCCCTCGCCTAGACGGGCGATTGCCCGCCAAGCACACCCTACGGAGACGATTCGGACAAGGGGGGCTAGGTGATCCAGATTATGCAGTTGCGACGCGGGATTTTCAACAAGAGAAAGTAACCCGCGTTCAGGAATCCGGCGCAAGCCGGTAAGCGGCTCCCCGGCGTGATACCAGCACGCCGAGGGGCCTAACCACAACGAAGATGAGGACTTCATCATGGCTAGGAAACCTTCACCCGCTGCCGTGGCGATCTTTGAAGGGCGCCAAGAGGGGACGCTTATGCCCGAGAAAACAGAAATTGGAAGCGCGATGATCCCCGCGGATACCGAGGCGCTTGATGCATTCAAATCGGGTGTTGCGGACGCCAACAGGCGCGAGCGCGGGGACTTCGACGGGTTACTCGGGCAGTTTGATCCTACCTCGTCGGAACTACTGCGAGACATTCTTTCGGACATCCGCGAATACTTGCTGGAGCGCACGCGGAACGACGGTGAGGCCCGCGCCTTGATCGACGAATATGAGCCACGGGTTGGCTTCCGAAACGTGACGCCAATCCCCGACGACGTTGCGCTCGCCGTGCGCTTGTTGAACCGAATCCGCAGTGCGGCGAAGTGTGACGCCGAGAAGTTCGCAAAGCTCGTTCTGGGCGCAGGTGGTGCGCGTGACAAGAAGCGGCAGGCCGGTACACACAAGAAACGCCGCCCTGAAATCACAACCTGGATCAACACTCAGCTAGATCGGAACCCTGACGCCAAAAGTCCGGCGCTTTGGGCCGCCGCACCCGACTGGATCACTGACGACATTGGAGCGCGGCGTTTCGCAACTCGCGTCACTGCATGCAGAAAATCGCGCGCAAGTAACTAGAGCGCGTCAGTCGCGCTCCAATGTCGCCTTACCTTCAATACCGTGAGGCAACAATGGAAACGCAATCGCAATTCCTGACCGCTCCCAAACTGGCGGAAAAGTACAAGTCTGCCGGCTTCACCGAGGCCGGTATCCGCTGGCAACTTTTCAACCGCGAACACAACGGCTTCAACCGCTGCGTTGTTCGCGTCGGCCGCAGGGTCTTGATCGACGAGGTCGAGTTCATTGCCTGGCTGCGCTCGCAGCGCGAAGCGAAGGTGGCGTAATGGGCTCCCAAAAACAAGAACGCCACGGCGGCAACCGTGGCGTCTATGAAAAGCATCGCGGCGAAGCGCCGGAATCAGTATACCGCGCCGTGCCAGACGCGCAACTAACCGTCATTCCGATTGAACCTTTCGAGTCTGGTGCGACTCGCTTGCCGCCATTCGGGCGCGAAGTCGAAGCGGCAATCAGCGCCGGCAAAAATCCCAATGTGTACCTGTATGCCGGTCGTGACTCTTGGCAGCAGGCGCGCATGCGGGTTGCCCGCACCAGCGTCGGCAAGACACTGCTGTTACCACCCGGCGAAGACCCGAATAGCTACCGCTGGCCGGCCGTGCCGGGTGGCGTGTTCATCGTCGGCATAGGCGAACCACGCGCCCGCATTTTCGCGCTGGCGCATGCCGTCGTTAGCTGCGGCTCGCCGATGGCATACGCGGTCCACGGCAACAACGAAGCTCTGGTTATCCGCTCGGCCGACTGGTCGAAAGCGAGGGCAGCGTGAGCGTCGCCGTATACGAAATGCCGACGCGCAAACCCGTATCGATTGACGGAGTAATTCTCCTCGCCGCCGATACGGTGAAGCCGGAGCCGATCCGCTGGCTTTGGCCGGGCTGGCTGGCTCGCGGCAAGCTGCACGTGCTCGCCGGACAGCCCGGCACCGGCAAGACCACGCTCGCGATGGATATCGCTGCTAGCGTCAGTGCGGGCCGCGCCCTGCCCTCCGGCTGGCGTCCTGATCATGGTCGAGTACTCGTCTGGACGGGCGAGGACGATCCACGAGACACCCTCGTTCCCAGATTGATTGCGGCCGGTGCGGACTTGTCGCGAATCCAGTTCGTGGACGGCGTGCGTCATGGCGGTGAAATCTTCCCATTCGATCCCGCGCGCGATGTGACCAGCTTGGCGGCAGCGGTCGCCGAGACGGAGGGAGTCGCGTTGATCGTCATTGATCCGCTGGTCAGCGCCGTGCCCGGGGACTCGCACAAGAACGCTGAGGTACGCCGCGGCCTGCAACCACTGGTCGATCTTGCGATCAGACTCGACGCGGCTCTGGTTGGCATCACCCACTACTCGAAGGGTACGAACGGACGGGAGCCGTTGGAGAGAGTATCCGGCTCGCTGGCGTTCGGCGCCCTCGCGCGCGTGGTGCTTGGCACCGTCAAGCAGCAGTCCGAGGACGATACCGACAAGCGCATGCTGCTCGCGCGCGCGAAATCGAATATCGGCCCGGACGGCGGCGGCTACGGCTACGCCTTCGAGCAAGTCGAGGTAGCCGGTCATCCGGGGCTGTTTTCCAGCCGGATCGTCTGGGGGGCGGCTGTCGAGGGCACGGCGCGCGAATTGTTGACTGAAGCCGAGCCGAGCATCGACCCCGGAACCGACGCTGCGGACTTCCTGCGTGGACTTCTCGAAGAAGGGTCAATGCAGGCAAGAGCGGTTTTCGCCGAAGCATCGGCTGCGGGCTATTCCAGAGATTCGATGCAGCGCGCGAAGCGCAAAATCGGGGCCGTCGCCGTCAAGATTGGCATGAAAGACGGTTGGGCGTGGAAGCTCCCTCGCCCCGAAGATGGCGCCGAAGGTAGCGAAGGTAGCGCACAAAAAAGACCGCCATCTTCGCCACCTTCAGGAGGAAATCCGCCACCTTCGGCGGCCGTGGTTGAGGAATTCGACCTGTGAGCGCCGCCCGGAAATTGATCGATGACCTGCGCGCGGCCGGCGTCCGCGTGACCCGCCGCGGCGACCGGTTGCATGTCGTCGCGGACGCTACGCTGACCCCGGAACGGAAGGCGTGGCTCGCCGAGCACAAGACCGAGTTGCTGGCGGAACTGGATCACGGCGATGCCGATATTGCCGACACCCTGCGCCTTCTCGCCGGCGCCGAGGGCGTCGATCCGGCGCTGATCGAGGCGCTACAGCCCGCCGACCTGGAAGGCTGCCACGGGCTGCCGGACGAGGTTTTGCGCTGCTACGTGCGCGCGGTTCGCGACACCGACCTGCGCGAACACGGCAAGCGGCCAGCCGACGAGACCGCGATGGCAATGTGTGCCCACTGCGGGCCGGTCTGGATTCACCCTGACGTTGCCGATGTTCTGCCAACAGTGCGCGGCTGGCCGGTGTGTGCCGGTTGTGCGTGGTGTCATGTTGGGAACCGCTCGGCAATGTCGCGGCCCGCGGTGACATGCGGCGGATGCGAGCACTTCGTCCGCGACGTGCTGAATCCAGCGCAAGGCATGGGGCGCTGCAGCATCGGATGCGAACCGCAGCGGCCGTGGCCGTGCGCCGAGCACGAATGCGAGAAATTTCGCCCGCGAGGTGCCGCATGACGACGCGAACCGCAGACGAAGTGCTCTCGCAGATGGAGGACTTCTTTGTCGCGAGAGGCGAGCAAAAAGCGTTTGAAAAGACGTTGTCGCTTCTCACGCAAGAGACATGGAACGATCTCCTATCCATGACACCGGATCGCTTCGACAAGACATGCGCGCTCTATCTCATCATCGCAGTACGTGAGGCCGGATTGATTTCTTTCGACGAAATCCACCCGGCGCGACGCTTGTGCTGCGGCCCAGTGTGGACATCGAAAGAGTGGGTTTATGGCGTCCCCGTCGAGGGCGGATGGCCAGTTGTCGAATTCTGCGGCTGGGACTATCTGCACTGGTTTGGGTTTGATTTCCCGCGGCCAGCGCATCCGAACGATCGGCCACCGAGCGACAGACTCGCTCAGCGCCCACGGGGCGAAGCTGAACTGATTTTTGCAACGTAGGAGCAAGACGTGACAGGCAAGAAAATCAAAGGTCGATGGAAGCCCGGCGAGTCTGGCAACCCTGCCGGAAAGCCGCCTGGTACGCCTACCGCAGTCACGAAGCTGCGGAGGCTGATCGATGTCGAGAAGATCATCACGCGTTTGCAGAAAGCCGCGCTCGACGGCGACGTGCAAGCTGCGCGCACGTTGCTTGAGCGAGCGTTGCCGGTCTATCGCGCCTGCGCCGAGCCGGTAGAGCTTCCCGAACTCGATGCAGCGGCGGAACTGACGGACAAGGCGAAGGCGGTACTTGCTGCGGTCGCCGATGGTCGCTTGCCTGCCGACCTCGGCGCTCAATTGGTAAGCGCGATCGGCAACGTCTCGCGCGTCGCGGAAGTGGACGAACTATTACGCCGCGTCGCGGCGTTGGAGACGACAAGTGAAAAATCTCGTTGATCGAATTGCAGCGTTGGAACACCGCGCCAGTTCATCGTCGGCCCTAATCATTTCGATCGAATGGGGGCCGCAGGGGCATTGGGAGCAAGCGCCGGATGGCGCTTTGACGCGATGGATACGCCCCGAGCAGGACAAAGGTCGATACGTCCACGAATCGCCGACGATCGATATTCCGCCCGAAGAGAGACACAAGCTCGTGCAGACGCTCAACCCTTGATTGATCGGCTCGATACCGAATCATCGAACAAAAGGAGAATGTGAAATGGGCACCGAATCGGTTTGGGTTCCATTGGCGATGGCGGCCGTCGGCGCCGGGCCAGCTACTACAACACGCAGCAGACCGCGAAGCGGCAGGACAACGCGCTGGCTTCCCAGATTCGCCAGCAGTCTGAGAATCAGCGCAAGGCCGATGCGCGCACGGGCCAGATGATCCAGCAGCAGTCGCAGCAGACCGACCAGAAGGAGAAGTCGGCGGGGTTGCTGGCGAACCAGAACGTGTTGCAGGCGAAAGCCGCGCAGGCGCAGAAGGTATCCCAAGCTTCGGGGGCAGTCTCGAATGCCTACCAGCAGGCCGGTGCGAACGCCGCACAGGGCATCACGAGCTACGGTAATCAGCAATCGGATTTGTTGTCGAGCATCAATGCTCCCGGACAGCAGCGCGCGAACAACCGCGTGAACATCGACAGCTACGCGCAGGACTTGGGCCAGATCGCGCGCAAGTCGAAGGGTGATGACTTCCTTGCGCAGATAAGACAGGGTGGCATCCGGCGCAATCCGTATCTGGACTTGGCAAGCAGTCTGCTTGGTGGGGCGTCGAGGGCATATCGAGGTGGCGACGACCCCGACTACTCGTATCTGCTGGATGCAAACGCTTCAAGTGGCAGGAGTACCGGAACCTGGAACGGTTACGACTACTTGAGTTCGCTATTCGACCCGGCGACCGGTTCCTACAGCAATCCTTACGCTCCCCCCGAAACCGTAGCGATTTAGGAGCGGGTTCCATCCGGATAGGCGGGCCGCCGAAACCGGCTACACTGCCGGTCAACGATGCACGAGATACCCGCCCAACCACAGACGTTGTGCCGCTGGCTCGTGGCCGGCCTGACATCGGGCTTGGCGCTGGCGAAAATCCGCAACCACGTGCGGGCGCAGAACGTGGCGATGCTGCTGGCGAAAGCGGAAACGTTAAAGGTCAAAATGCGCCTCGAAACGCAGACAAGACGAACACGGATCGACCGCTGAGAGGGGATTTCCATGAACAAGACCATTTTGCTGCTGGCTACCGCGCTCATCGCGGGCTGCGCGACTCCCGTAACACAGTCGGTGGCACCACAGAACTACTATGACAAGAACACCAAGGTTGGCTTTGAGGATCGGCCAGACGGATTTGTCACGTCGATCTACTACTCACGCTACCAGTTCATCCCGGAAAGCGACGCAGTGGCCGTTGCATGTCGGCAGGCTCTCACATCGATAGCTTGGGAGCACGCCTCGAAAACGGGCCGCAAAATCGAGCTGATCAACGATCAGGAAGTACGTCTTTCGATGGGGCGAAACGGCCTTACGGGCATCACGTCATGCACGGCTCAAGCGCCCGCGCGCTGGCTGAAATAGCAGCGCGTCAAGCACGCGTCATTGATGCCGCTAAGCGACCCTTCACCCTGCTGATTAACCTTCATCGCCAGCGCTTCCACGATAGACGACTTCTCCGGTTTCGCGGTGTACTGCAACGATGGTGCTCGCCCTGATGGAAGGACGTCCGGATGGTTCGATGTAGGCGATCCAGCACTGCGGCAAATCCGGAGCGGGCGAAAAGAAGTAAGGAAGGCACGGCTCACGCCAAGTTATCTCATCGAACAGCACGACTCTATCGACCCGTTCGCCGAGTTGATGGGCCAGCGCTTCCGCCTCTGCGATCTGCGTAGCTTGTTCGCGTGAAATCATGGTCACCCCGTCATGCGTCAGCAAGGGCAAGCGAGCCTCGCTCACCTGTTGCCGGACGAGCTACTTTAGCCGGAAGTAGCTGCCTCCGCCCTTGGGACACTCTTGGGACAGCTTGGGACAATTTGCAGCCACTGCCGCCAACATCATGCAATGAGAAAACGCTACGCTTCAAGCGGTTACGTGTTGGCAAAAGTTGCGCAAAATTGGTTTGCCGGCTCTTGTAAGCGGTAGGTCGTCCGTTCGATTCGGACAAGCGGCACCAACAATACCAACGAGTCGCGCGTAACGCGAAATTTAATTTCGATCAAGCCGAAGCCCGGCGGCAAGCGCGAACGCGAACTGCACCTGCGCATGTGACGCGAGAAGTTGGGTCACCTCACGCTCGCCGACCTGACCGCGTCGATGATTCACGAAACATGCGACAAAATGCTCGGTCGCGTCACGAGGCTCAGGCGCTGCCGGGAAAAGGTGTCTCGAAGCGGCGGATGAAGGTGGCACAGCCACAGACACGAGTGTTCTTGCCCAGCGCCACCCTCATTCGTTCAAGTCGGACAAGCAGCCTCGCCGATCGACTTCGCCCAGGCTATGCCTAATTTGTCTTTTCCCCCTTGAAACCCGTCCACCCAAGCGCATATCCCTCCGCGCAGCGGGGCGTTTACACCGGGGCTGCTTCGCCGCTAAACTTGGCACTCAGCATGCCGGAGTGCTAACAATCCGGACAAATTTCCATGTTTTTCAATCAGTTGAGGATATGCTAATGAAGCTTCGTCCATTGCATGATCGCGTGATCATCAAGCGCCTGGAGGCCGAGACCAAGTCGGCCGGTGGCATCGTCATTCCCGACACCGCGACCGAAAAGCCGATCAAGGGCGAGGTTATCGCGGTCGGCGCCGGCAAGATTCTCGACGACGGCAAGGTGCGCCCACTCGCGGTCAAGGCCGGCGACAAGGTGCTGTTCGGCAAGTATTCGGGCACCGAAGTGAAGGTCGACGGTGAAGAGCTGCTGGTCATGCGCGAGGAAGACCTCGTTGCGGTGATCGAAGGCTGATCAGCCCTACCAAATCCAGAGCCGTCATTCCGGGGCCACCGCAGGCGGAGCCCGGAATCCAGTTCTCCGATCCAGCATTCAAGAACGCAAGAACCGGATTCCCGCCTTCGCGGGAATGACGATCAAAAGCATACGTAATCGAGGAATCAAGACAATGGCAGCTAAAGAAATCCGTTTCGGTGAAGACGCGCGCGCGCGCATCCTGCGCGGCGTGAACACCCTGGCCAATGCGGTCAAGGCCACGCTCGGCCCGAAGGGTCGCAATGTCGTGCTCGACAAGAGCTTCGGCGCGCCGACGATCACCAAGGACGGCGTGTCCGTCGCCAAGGAGATCGAACTGGCCGACAAGTTCGAGAACATGGGCGCGCAGATGGTCAAGGAAGTCGCTTCCAAGACCTCCGACGTCGCCGGTGACGGCACCACCACCGCGACCGTGCTCGCGCAGGCGCTGATCCGCGAAGGCCTCAAGGCCGTCGCCGCGGGCATGAACCCGATGGATCTGAAGCGCGGCATCGACAAGGCCGTGATCGGCGCCGTCGCCGAGCTGAAGAACCTGTCCAAGCCCTCGGCCGACAACAAGTCGATCGCCCAGGTCGGCACGATCTCGGCCAACGGCGACACGCACATCGGCGACATCATTGCCGAAGCGATGAACAAGGTCGGCAAGGAAGGCGTGATCACGGTGGAAGAAGGCTCGGGTCTGGAGAACGAGCTCGACGTCGTCGAAGGCATGCAGTTCGATCGTGGCTACCTCTCGCCGTACTTCATCAACAACCAGCAGTCGCAGCAGGTCGAGCTGGAAGATCCGTACATCCTCCTGCACGACAAGAAGATCTCGAACGTGCGTGAACTTCTGCCCGTGCTCGAAGGCGTGGCCAAGGCCGGCAAGCCGCTCTTGATCGTCGCCGAAGAAGTTGAAGGCGAAGCGCTGGCGACCCTGGTCGTCAACACGATCCGCGGCATCGTCAAGGTCGCAGCCGTGAAGGCGCCGGGCTTCGGCGACCGCCGCAAGGCGATGCTCGAAGACATGGCCATCCTCACCGGCGGCCAGGTCATCTCCGAAGAAGTCGGCCTGTCGCTCGAGAAGGCGACGCTCAAGGATCTCGGCCGCGCGAAGAAGATCGTCTCCTCGAAGGAGAACACGACGATCATCGACGGCGCGGGCGACGCCAAGGCGATCGAATCGCGCATCGCGCAGATCAAGGCGCAGATCGAAGAGACCTCGTCCGACTACGACCGCGAGAAGCTGCAGGAGCGCGTGGCCAAGCTGGCCGGCGGCGTGGCGGTGATCAAGGTCGGCGCCGCGACCGAAGTCGAAATGAAGGAAAAGAAGGCGCGCGTCGAAGACGCCCTGCACGCGACGCGTGCGGCGGTCGAGGAAGGCGTGGTCCCGGGCGGCGGCGTCGCCCTGGTGCGTGCGCTCGATGCGATCAAGAAGTTGAAGGGCGACAACGAAGACCAGAACCACGGCATCATCATCGCCAAGCGCGCGATGGAAGCGCCGCTGCGCGAGATCGTCACCAACGCCGGTGAAGAAGCCTCGGTTATCCTCAACAAGGTCGCCGCGGGCAAGGGCAACTACGGCTACAACGCCGCCAACGGCGAGTACGGCGACATGGTCGAGTTCGGCATTCTCGATCCGACCAAGGTGACCCGCACGGCGCTGCAGAACGCCGCGTCGATCGCCGGCCTGGTCATCACGACGGAAGCCATGGTCGCCGAAGCGCCGAAGAAGGAAGAAGCGCATAGCCACGGCGCACCGGGCGGCGGCATGGGCGGCATGGGCGGCATGGGCGACTTCTGAGTCATCCACTCGCGCGGGACGTGCGTCGGTAGTCGCCGCCAACGTCTCGCGCTTCGTGGATCAACTCAGCTCGTCGGAGCGCCCGATGCGGACGCTCAACTCGTCGCAGGTCCGAAGCAACACAAAAGCCCCGCAGCGATGCGGGGCTTTTTCATTGGCTGATTCCCGGAAACTCGGCGCCGGATTCTCGCGCCAGGCCGATGAAGCGGCCACGCCTATACGATCAGTTGGCAATTCTCAGCCGACATCTCGACGAAGGAAGGCTTTGGCCTATCATTCCCGAGTGCTCCTGGCGGGGCTTTCAACAGCCGGAGGGCTGTCATCCAGTGACTTGGCTTTGACTGCTCGCGAGAGAGGAGGCAAAAGGCACTGCATGGCTCGTTTCGCTCGCCCCTTCGGAGCCAGCCTTCGGCTTTTCTGCGCGCTTCACGCTTGTCCCGCCTTCGCGGGAATGACGGGGTTGTAGATACTCGGACCGAAAGCGCCCCGATCGGGCAGTCTTTTCATCTGCGGATTGTTGCGAATCAGGACAGATTGAACCACGGAGAACACGAAGAACAAGAAGCAAAAAGTTCATCTGGAGCCTTTCTTCGTGTTCTTCGTGACCCAAGCTCTTATGCTGTTGCCAACTGATCGGACAAGCACCGAACGAACTGTCGATCGCGCAAAAAAAAAACACCCCGACGCGGCGGGGTGTTTTCATTCCTTTCAGAACGATGCGTCAGGCGCGCGCGGGAGCAAGAGCGTAGCCGCGCAGGCGCGCCGCGAATGCGGCGAGCGTGGCAATGCCCGACGCTTCCGCCTCGCGGCACCAGTCGATCAGCGCCGCCCTCATCGCCTCGGCGCCGCCCGCATTGCGTTCGAGCACGACGGCGAGGCGCGCGCGGAAATCGCAGACCGTGCGCAGGGTCGGACGGTTCTCGACCAGCGCCTGCATCTTCTGTCGCGAATGCTCGTCGAGCCAGCGCCCGCCGTTGCCGAGCGCGCGGCGCAGCGCGCGCGGAATCGCCTTGAGGTTGGCGCCTGCCTGCGCGGCGTCTTCACGCAGGGTCGGTGCGATCACGCCGCGGAAGTAGTCACTCATGACCTCGAACTTGTGCGAGACCAGCGCCTTGATCGTTTCGGTGTCGGGCAACGGCACGTTCGGGCGCACGTCGAGTGTCGGCGCCACGCGCAGCACCTTGGCGAGGCCGACCGCGCGCAACGCGCAGATGATGCCCCAGCCGATGTCGACCTCGAACTTGCGCAGCGCGAACTTGGCCGAGCTCGGGAAGGCGTGATGGTTGTTGTGCAGCTCCTCGCCGCCGATCCACACGCCCCACGGCGACAGGTTCGTCGCCATGTCCGCGGTCTCGAAGTTGCGGTAGCCCCACCAATGGCCGATGCCGTTGACGACGCCAGCGGCCCAGAACGGAATCCAGACCATCTGCAGCGCGGAAATCGCCACGCCCCAGATGCCGAACAGGAGGATGTTGACGACGAAGGTCAGCGTCGGCCCCCAGTACGGGTGGCCGGAATAGAGATGGCGCTCGATCCAGTCGTCCGGGCAGCCCTTGCCGTACTTCTCCAGCGTCTCCTGGTCGAGCGAGGCGACGCGATAGAGATCGACGCCCTGCCACAGCACCGTGTTGATGCCGAAGAACTTCGGGCTGTGCGGATCATCGACGGTCTCGCACTTGGCGTGGTGCTTGCGATGCACCGCGACCCACTCCCGCGTGACCATGCCGGTCGACACCCACGACCAGAAGCGCAGGATATGCGCCACGACCGGATGGAAATCAACGCCGCGATGGCAGGCGCTGCGATGCAGATACAAGGTCACCGCGAAGATCGTCAGCTGGGTGACGATGAGGAAGTAGACCACCTTGAACAGCCAGCCCGCATGCAGCAGGCCGCCGTTGAGAAAATCCAGAACAGTATCAAACATATGCTTCTCTTCAGACCCCACCCCGAGGCAAGTTTGTCATCATACGTGACACCCGGGGCCCACGCCAGTGAAATTCCCCGCGGTTCATGGGCTTGTTCGACCCTGCGACGCGGCAAATCATCGAAGAAAATGCGGCCGGCGGCACAGGTATTCCGGTCGAACTGGCAAAATGAGGCCATGCCCGAACTGCCCGAAGTCGAAACCACGCGCCGCGGCATTGCGCCGCACCTCGTCGGCCGCCGCATCGAGGCTGTGGTCGTGCGTCAGGCCCGGCTGCGCTGGCCGATTCCGAAGGCGCTGCGCGACAAGCTGCCCGGCCAGCGCGTCGACGCAGTCGAACGGCGCGCGAAATACCTGCTCGTGCACACCGGAGCCGGCAGCGCACTTCTGCATTTGGGCATGTCCGGCTCGCTGCGCGTGCTCGCGGGCACGACTGCGCCGGGCACGCACGACCACGTGGACTGGCACCTCGACTCCGGGCGTATCCTGCGCTACACCGATCCGCGCCGCTTCGGCTCGCAGCTGTGGCAGCCCCCCGGAGTCACCCACGAACTGCTCGCCGACCTCGGTCCCGAGCCGCTGGACGAAGACTTCGGCGGCGCCTATTTGTGGAAGAAGTCACGCGGCCGAATGGCGCCGGTGAAGACCTTCCTCATGGACCAGAAGATTGTGGTCGGCGTCGGCAACATCTATGCGGCCGAGGCGCTGTTCGCCGCCGGCATCCATCCGCACCGCGCGGCGGGTTCGGTGTCGCTCGCGCGCTACGAACGGCTCGCCGAGGAAGTGAAGCGCATCCTCGACCATGCGATCGCTCGCGGCGGCACGACGCTGCGCGATTTCATCTCGCCCGACGGCACGCCGGGCTATTTCGAGCAGGAGTTGTTCGTCTACGGACGCGCGGACGAGCCGTGCAAGGTCTGCGACACGCCGATCCGTGTGGTCACGCTGGGTCAGCGTTCGACGTTCTACTGTCCGCGCTGCCAGCGCTAGGCGCAGGCGCCAGCATGCGTGCCTTGCGCCAGCCGCCATAGCGGTAGTACAGCGTCGACAGCGTCACCGACGCGGCCGAACCCAGCGGAAAACTCCACCAGATCGCGTCCGCGCCCCAGCTCGGGCTGAGCAGGTAGGCGAACGGGATGCGCATGACCCACAGTGCGAGGAACAGAATGATCAGCGGCGGAATCACCGCGCCGGTCGAACGCACGACGCCGCTGAGCACGAACGAAATGCCGAACAGTACGAACGACCAGACGACGATGTGGTTGATGTGCTGCGCGATGTCCAGCGCGCCGCTGTCGCTCGGCAGGAACAGATTCAGCGCGCCGCGGTTGAACAGGTAGAGGATCAACGCCAGCCCGCCGGTGAGCAGGAAATTGAAACCGATGCCGGTCAGCGCGATGCGATCGACGCGGTCCCACAGCTTCGCGCCGACGTTCTGCGCGGCCATGCTCGACGCGGCCATGCCGACCGCCATCGACGGCATCTGCACGTAGTTCCAGATCTGGAAGCAGGCGCCATAGGCCGCGGTCGTGTGCTCGCCGAAGCTGTTGACGAGCGAGATCATCGCGACCATCGATGCCGACATCACGATCATCTGCAGGCCCATCGGCAGGCCTTTGACAACCAGCGACTTGAGGATCGCCGGATCGATCTTCAGGTGATGCAACTCCTCGCGCGTGATGCGCAGGAAATGCCTGCTGTGGTACAGATACGCGATCAGCGCGATCAGCGTCGTCGCGGTGGCGATCAGCGAAGCGGTGGCGGAACCGGCGATGCCCATCTCCGGAATCAGCGCGATGCCGACGAGGCGTTTCGTGCCGAAGATGAACAGCGGATTGAGCACGATGTCGAGCATGACGTTGACGGCGAGAAACAGGAACGGCGTGCGCGCATCGCCCGCGCCACGCAGCGTCATGCTGATGAACGCCTGCAGGTAGATGAACGGCACGCCGAGCAGGATCACGCGCAGATAGGCCACCGCGAGCGGCAGCGCCTCTGCGGGCGTGCGCATCTTCGCCATCAGCGGTTCGGCGAAGAGGAGACCGAGCGCCGCAATCGCCACCGACATCGCGGTGAAGAACACGAGACTGGTGCCGACCACGCGCTTGGCCTGCGCGATGTTGTTCGCACCGATGCTCTGGCCGACGAGGATGGTCGCCGCCATACCGACGCCGAACACGGCGCCGATCAGAAAGAACAGGATCGTGTTGACGTTGGAGCCGGCCGCGAGCGCGGCTTCGCCGAGGCCATGGCCGATCCAGATCGCGTTGACCGAGCCGTTGAGCGACTGCAGCACGTTGCCGGCGAGGATCGGCAGCGTGAACACGAACAGGGTCTTGCCGATCGCGCCCTGGGTCAGGGCGTGATTGGGTTTTTGCATCGAAGCCATGCAGGCACGCGCGTGCGGAGAGACGCGTATGGTGACGCAGGCAGATGATTTGCGATAGTGACCCCTGTCAGGCGTCGCCCACCGCACGCGCAACGTGCCGCGTCCGCCGCAGCAAGTAGAACGGCAGACCCGCAAGCAGCAAGCCCGCGCCCCAGATCAAGGCTTCGGCGCCCGTGCCGACCAGTGCCCAGATGCTGTAGACGCAGGCGAGCGCGGCAACAGCGAGCCGCCAAGACGACACGATCGGCGCACCCGTTTCGAGTTTGAGCATCGCCGCCGCGCTGAACGCATACGGCAGCAGCGCCGCGGCCGTGGCGAGCAGAATCGAGGCGGTGAACACCGCGACCAGCGATCCGGTGAAATTGGCGACGACAAGCAAGGTCGCAAGCACGCTACCAATGATCAGGCCGATACGCGGCGTGCCGTTCGCATCGACGCGGGCGAAATATTCCGGGAACAAGCCATCGCGCGCCGCCGCATACGGCACCTGCCCCTGCACGAGAACCCAGCCGTTGAGCGCGCCGAGACAGGATACCGCCATCGCCACCGCCATCGCGGTACCGGCGCCCTGCCCCCACAGGCGCGACGCCGCATCGGCGAACGGCGCGGTCGACATCGCCAGCTTGTCCAGCGGCACCAGGCCGAGCACGACAGTGCAGGCCGCAATCGTCACCGCCGCGGCGAGCGCGACGCCGAGCAGGGTCGCGCGCGGAATCGTCTTCCCGGCGTCGGCGACGTGCTCGGCCGGAATCGTCGCGCACTCCATGCCTTGCAAGGCCCACAGCGCGAGCGCGGCGGTCACCGTCGTCACCGACAGCCAGCCTTGTCCGCTCGGATTGAACGGCGTGAACGATTGCGCGTCGAGCCGGCTCGCACCGACCGCGATCACGACGAACAATGGCAGCAACTTCAGGACGGTGATGACGAGCTGGGCGATGCCCGCGGTGCGCACGCCGGCGATGTTGAACGCCGTGCCCAGCCAGAGCACGATCAGCGCGCAGGCCGCTTCGCGCGCGGGCGTGGCCAGCGCGGGAAAGATCGCCGCCGCGCTGCCAGCGAATGCGACCGCAATGGCGGCCACTGCGCACCAGACCGAGATCCAGTAGCTCCAGGCCATGATGAAACCGGTCAGATCACCGAACGCGATGCGCGCATACGCGTAGGGACCTCCGGCGACCGGATGGCGGCGCGAGAGATAGGCAAACACGCCGGCGAGCAGCAATGCACCTGACGCCGACAAGGCCCAACCGTAGAGGCTGGCCTGCCCGTACGGCGCAAGCGATGCCGGCAACAGGAACACACCGGAGCCGATCATGTTGCCGACGACCAATGCGGTCGCCGACCAAAGCCCCAATGCGCGCCGCGGCGTGCTCATGGCCGGATTGTGGGCCGGTTCCCGATCAGTCGCAATCCTCCGCGTCCGCGCTGCCGCGGCCGATGCGGAAAACGTGCCCGTCGGGATGGCGCACATGCATTTCGCGCACGCCCCACGGCATGTCGGTCGGGGGAAACATCACCTCGATTCCTTGTGCGATACAACACGCGTGGACGGCATCGACGTCATCGACCCAGACCGACATCCAGACACCCTTGTCGGCCGTTTCGCTGCCCGCCTCGACGCCGAACGTCGTCGTATTGCTGCCCTTGCCACGCCCACCCTGCGCGCCCTGGCAGAGAAAAATTTCGCAGGCTTGCGTAACCACGCTGCCGAAGGTCGGCGGATCGCCCCACTCGAAGCCTCGGCGCCAACCCCACTTTGCGAACCACTCGAAACTCGCGTGGATGTCGGAAACGTTGAGAATGGGGGTCAGGCCGGTGATGCGCATGGCGCGGTCCTCGGACGATCAATGCGCGGATTCCAGATTCGTCTCAAACAGCTTGTCGATGCGCTTGTACTCGTCCAGCCATGCATCGGCATTGGTGAAACCATGACGATCGAGCGGGTACGGCGAGATCGTGAAGTTGTCCTTGTGCAGCTCGATCAGGCGCCAGTACAGGCGCATCGAATCCTCGAACAGCACGTTGTCGTCGATCACGCCGTGGCAGATCAGCAGCGGATCGCGCAGGCCCGCGGCAAATTCGATCGGTGACGACCGCTTGTACGCGATCGGGTCGTCCTGCGGCGTATTGAGAATGTTGGAGGTGTATTCGTGGTTGTACTGCATCCAGTCGGTGACCGGACGCAGCGCGGCGCCCGCGGCGAACTCGCCCGGCGCGCGGAACAGCGCCATCAGGGTCATGAAGCCGCCGTACGAGCCGCCGTAGATGCCGACACGCTTCGGATCGACGTTGTAGTGGTCGACCAGATACTTCTTGCCATCGAGCAGGTCTTCGAGTTCCGGATGGCCCATCTGGCGGTAGATCGCGGTGCGCCACTCGCGGCCGTAACCTTCCGAGCCGCGGTAGTCCATGTCGATGACGACATAGCCCTTCTGCACCAGCAGGTTGTGGAACATCTGTTCGCGGAAGTAGGCCGGATATTGCAGGTGCACGTTCTGCAGGTAACCCGCGCCGTGGACGAAGATCACCGCGGGATGCTTCGCCGACTTGTCCGTCCCCGCCGGCTTGTACAACTTGGCGAAGATCACGCCCTTGAAATGGGTTGAGGGCACTTCGACGATCTCGGGCGCGAGCCAGGTCATGCCGGCGAACGCCGCGCTGCGCGTGTCGCCGAGTTCGCGCGGCGAACCCGAGCCGTCGGCCTCGACGATCGCGAGCTGCGCCGGCACGTAGCTGGCCGAGTGGGTGACGAGCAACTGGCGGCCGTCATGGCTCAACGCGAAGTCCTGCATGCCCTTGTAGTGCGTGACGCGCTCGAGCTTGCCGCCGCTCGCCGGCACGCGATAAACGTCATAGGCATACGGCGCCTCGGCGTTCGCGCGCAGGTAAAACCAGCGCCCATCGGTCGACAGCTGCGGACGCGAGACCTCGAACCGTCCGCCGGTCAGTGCGCTCGCCTTGCCGTTCGCGGCCTTGGTGTACAAATGCGCATAACCGGTTTCCTCCGATTCGTACCAGAGCGTGCGGTTGTCGTCGAGGAAACCGAATTCGTTGAAGTTCCAGTTGATCCAGGCCGGATCGGTCAGGCGATGTTGCGGCACGAGCCGGTGCGCGGCGAGATCGACCGTGGCGATCCAGCGGTCCTTGTTGTCGATCGCGCGCAACTGGATCGCGAGTGCCTGGCCGTCGCGGCTCCAGGCGATGCCGCCGCCACCGCCGTCCTCGGCACTGGAGACGATGCGCACGCCGCGCGGCTTTGCCGCATCCGCCTTGTCCTTCGTCCGCGCATCGGATTTTTCGGCGGCGGATTTGCCGGCCGCTTTCGCCTGATCCTGTCGAGCATTCTCCTCGCGCACACTCTTGAGCGGGTCGTCGTGGATTCCGGGCAGCGCGTCGAGCGCAAGCGGATAGGCCTTGTGCGCGACGAGGTCGAGCAGCTGCAGCGATTGCGGCGCGGGCGCGTTGCGGCCGACGCGCACGCGCTCCTTCTCGAATTCCTCGTAGCCGGACTCGGTCACATAGCGCGTCAACTCACCGTGACGGCCTTCGTCGTGCTTCTTCGCCATCGTCACCACGAGCAGGAAGCGCGCATCGGGCGAAAGCTCGGTGTCGAGAACCTTCACCTCCTCGCCGAGAAAAAACGGTGCGGCGGCGCGCGTCGGATCGGCGCGGCGCAGTTCCTCGGCATGCGTGCGGCGCGCCTCCTTCTCGTCCTTGAGCCTGGCCAGCGTCGAGAACGTGCGCAGCTGGAAATCGCGCAGGTCGTCGTCGGCCGGCTTGGCATCGGGATCCTTTTCGCTTTTGAGCACGGCAGCCGGCGCGGTCACATGGCTGGCGAGATCATGCACGAACCAGTCGTTGCCGGCGCGAAAACTCAACCTGCGCCCGTCGGCCGAGAACTGCGGCGCCGATTCCCGCTCCGGCGTGCGCGTGACCTGGGTCAGCGCGCCGTTGCGCAGATCGCGCACGAAGATGTCGCCGTTGCGCGCGAACGCCGCGCGCGTGCCGGCAAGATCGTAGACCGCATCGGTGCCGTCGCTCGCCGCCATCGCAGCGCCGTCGACCACGCTGTCCTTGCCATCGGCAAGATCGACGCGATGCAGGTCGACGAGCGCCGAATCCTTGCGCCTGGCCGAGTAGTACACCGCCTTGCCGTCCACCGACCAGAAAGGATTTTGCGGCGGGGAGCCGATCCAGGCCGGGTCGGCCATGATCGTTTCCAGGGTCGGCGACGGCACGGCGACGGCAGCGCCATCGGCCTGTGCCAGCGAGGAAACGAAAACGAGCGAAGCGATGAAAACGGTGAAGGGACGGCGAATCATGGGCGAAATCCAGTGGCGCGCAAAGCGCGCAGCATAGCCGACGCCGACCTGCCAGCAAGCGGCCGGAAGTCACGCTTTTTCGCTCACCGCGGCTTTCGCGCGAACGAGGTTGCTTCTATGCTTTGTCCCCGATTCCAGCAACCTTGACCCGCATGCCCCTGCCCGCCGTCGAAATCGAAACCGCCCCCAACCCGCAACACGCCGTGATCTGGCTGCACGGCCTCGGTGCCGACGGCCACGATTTCGAGCCCATCGTGCCCGAACTGGTCGACCGCAGCTGGCCGGCGCTGCGCTTCGTGTTCCCGCATGCACCGGTGCGGCCGGTGACCGTCAACGGCGGCATGCCGATGCGCGCCTGGTACGACATCTCCGGCATGGAGATCGCGCAGAAGCAGGACGAGGCCGGCATGCGCGCGTCCATCGTCCAACTCGAAGAATTGATCGAGCGCGAGCGTACGCGCGGCGTGGCCGGTGCGAACATCGTTCTCGCCGGCTTCTCGCAAGGCGGTGCGATCGTGCTTGCCGCCGGCGTGCGCCATGCACAGGCGCTGGCGGGCATCATCGCGCTGTCGACCTACCTGCCGCTGGCCGAGAAAACTGCGGCCGAAGCCGCCGCCGCCAATCGCGCCATCCCGATCTTCATGGGTCACGGCACCGTCGATCCCATCGTGCCGTACCGTCTCGGCGAGATCAGCCGCGATGCCTTGCAACACCTCGGCTACGCGCCCGAGTGGCACGGCTATCCGATGGCGCACCAAGTCTGCGCCGACGAAATCGCCGATCTGCGCCACTGGCTCGGCGCGCGCCTGCGCTGAGCGCACTCCGGCGATGGGCGACGGCGCAAAGAAGCAGACACCCGCAACCGCCCCGTGGTTGCCGGATTTCTGTTCGCTGCCCGTGTTGCTCGCGACGATGCTCGTGGTCGAGTTGCTCGTCGCCGCGATCCTGCTCGCGCCGAGCGACGAGGCGATGCCGCTGTTGCCTCGCCTCGGCACGGCGACGGTGTTCGCGCAATGGCTCGCCCTGGTCTGCATCGTCTGCCTTTGCCAGATGCGCCCGGCCCTGTTCCAGCTGGCGCCGCTCGCCGGCGTGCTCGCCGCCTACGCGATCATCCTCGCGCTGGTCGCGCTCGGCAGCGCGATCGTGTTCACGCTGGACCAGCAGCTCGGCGCCGGCCTGACCCTGGCACCGCAATTCGGCCCGCGTTTCGTCCTGCGCAACACCGCCCTCGCCGCGCTCGTCGGCGCGGCACTGCTGCGCTATTTCTATGTAATCGAACAGTGGCGCGCACGCGTGCAGGCCGAAGCGCGCGCGCGGCTCGATGCGCTGCAGGCGCGCATCCGCCCGCACTTCCTGTTCAACAGCATGAATACGATCGCGAGCCTGATCCGTACCGAACCGGTCGCAGCCGAGCGCGCGGTCGAGGATCTCTCCGACCTGTTCCGTGCCGCGCTCGGCGCCGACGGCAAGCCCTCCACTCTCGGCGCGGAACTCGAACTCGCGCAGCGCTATCTCGCGATCGAGCAATTGCGCCTCGGCGAGCGCCTGCGCGTGCAGTGCGACCTCGCCCCCGATCTGCCGCACGATCTGCCGGTGCCGGCGCTGTTGCTGCAACCGCTGGTCGAGAATGCGATCCACCACGGCATCCAGCCGCTGGCGCAGGGTGGCAGCGTGCTCCTGCGCGCGCACCGCCGGGGCGAGGATGTCGTGGTCACGATCGCCAACCCGCGCCCGCGCGAAGGCATGCGCGCACCGTCACGCAACGGCATGGCGCTGAGCAACACGCGCAGCCGGATCGAGTACCTCTGCGGCCGGCGCGGCGCGCTCGAAGTGCGCGAGGGCAGCGAGGACTACGAAGTCTGGCTGTGCCTGCCCGCGGCGAAGGCGGCGTCATGAAGGCCCTGATCGTCGACGACGAACCGCCCGCGCGCGCGCGCATGGCGAGCCTGCTCGCCGAAATTGGCGGCGTCGATGTGCTCGGCGAGGCCGGCGACGGACGCAGTGCGGTCGAAATCTGCGAGCGCCTCGCTCCGGACCTGGTCCTGCTCGATATCGACATGCCGTTGATGGGCGGTCTCGAAGCCGCGCGCCATCTCGCCGCGCTCGATCCGGCGCCCGCAGTGATCTTCTGCACCGCCTACGACGAACACGCGCTCGCGGCATTCGAGGCGAACGCGGTCGACTATCTGGTCAAGCCGATCCGCGGCGAACGCCTGCGCGCCGCGCTTGCGCGCGCGCAGCGCTACAGCGGCGCGGTCGTCGCGCGCGTGCAGTCCGCCGTGGTCATGCCCGTGCGCCGCACGCATCTGTGCGCGCGCGTGCGCGGCAACCTCGTCATGGTGCCGGTCGTCGACATCGACTACTTCGCCGCCGAGGACAAGTACGTGCGCGTGCGCCACGCGCGCGGCGAGGTGCTCGTCGAGGAATCGCTGAAGACGCTCGAAACCGAGTTCGACGAGCGCTTCGTGCGCATCCATCGCAACTGCCTCGTCGCGAAGAACCGCGTGGCCGGACTCGAACGCGTGGGCGAAGAGCGATTCCTCGTGCTCCTCTCCGGCAGCGACGAGCGACTCGAAGTGAGCCGGCGCAACCTGCCCGCGCTGCGCAAATTCGTCAAGGGCGAATGAAGCGGATTTTTGCCGCGGCCGGTAAAATGTGCCGATGAATGTCATTCGAATCGCCACGCGCCAGAGCGCGCTTGCCCTGTGGCAGGCCGAGCACGTCGCCGCACGCCTGCGTACCGCGCATCCCGGCCTGACCGTCGAGCTGCTGCCGATGACCACGCGCGGCGACCGCATCCTCGACCGGCCGCTCGCGCAGATCGGCGGCAAAGGCCTGTTTCTCAAGGAACTCGAAGTCGCCCTCGCCGAACGCCGCGCCGACATCGCCGTGCATTCGTACAAGGACATGCCGATGGAGCTCGACGCCGGCTTCGAGGTCGGCGCCGTGCTCGAACGCGCCGATGCCGCAGACGGCTTCGTCAGCGGCGAATATCCGCACCTCGACGAACTGCCCTGCGGCGCGCGCGTCGGCACCTCCTCGCTGCGCCGGCAGGCGCAACTGCGCGCGCTGCGTCCGGACCTCGAGCTCGTCGACCTGCGTGGCAACGTCAACACCCGCCTGGCCAAGCTCGATGCCGGCGACTACGCCGCGATCGTGCTCGCCTGCGCGGGGCTGGACCGGCTCGGCCTCGCCGCGCGCATCCGCAGCCGTCTGGCCGCGCCGGACTGGCTGCCGGCTGCGGCGCAAGGCGCGATCGCCGTGGAATTGCGCGCCGGCGATGCACGCACCGCGGCGCTGATCGCGCCGCTGCACGACGCAGCGACGGCGCGCTGCACCAGCGCCGAGCGCGCGATGACGCGCCGCCTGCAGGGCAATTGCGAAGTGCCGATCGCGGCTTGGTGCACCGAAACCGAACACGGCCTGCAACTGCACGGCCTCGTCGGCGATGCGGCGACGGGACGATTGATCCGCGCCACGGCGCTGTCCGCATTCGACGCCGGGCCGGAAACACTGGGTCGCGACGTCGCCGAAGAACTGCTCGCGCTCGGTGCCGGCGCCTTGCTCAAGGCGTGATCCGGAATTCGCAACAAGCCCGCGACGCGGCTACGGCAGGCGGATCCGTGCGACGACCGGCAGATGATCGGAGGGGAAACGCGCTTCGACCGAATCGGTCAGCGTCGCGTACTTGAGCACGTCGATGCCGCGGCCGACGAAGATGTAATCGATGCGCTCGGGCAGCGCCGAGTCGAGCTTGAAGTCCTCGAACGTGCCCTGCGGGCCGTAGGCCGGCTCGGCGCTGACTTCGCGCGCATCGCGCAATGCCGTTTTCATCGTCCTGACCTGCTCGGTGTCCGGCGTGGAATTGAAATCGCCGGTGCAGATCACCGTGGCGTCGCCTGCGATCTCGTGCATCTTGCGCAGCATCAGTTTCGCCGACTCGCGCCGCGCGACTTCGCCCTGATGGTCGAAGTGCACGTTGAACACGAAGAAGCGCTTGCCGCTGATGCGATCATGGAACTTTGCCCAGCTCGCGATGCGGTTGCAGCACTTCGCATCCCAGCCTTTCGAGGGCCTGTCCGGCGTCTCGCTGAGCCAGTAGTCGCCGTGCTTCTCGACCTCGAAGCGCGCAGTGCGATAGTAGATCGCCGAATGCTCGCCCGCGTCCTTGCCGTCGTCGCGGCCGACGCCGACGTGGGCGAAACCCGGCATCGCATCGAGATCGGCGATCTGCTGCGGCAAGCCCTCCTGCGTGCCGACGATGTCGAACTCGTGATAGCGGATCAGTGCCTTGACCGCATCGACGCGGTGCGGCCACGCATTCGCTCCGTCGGAGGCCACGTTCAGCCGCAGGTTGTAGCTGGCGACGTTGATTTCCGGCGACGGCGCCGCGGCGGATGCGGCTGCTGCGACGCAAAAGCCGAGCAGGATCAGCAACGCATGCGCGGCGCCACGCGAAAACAAAGGTTGACGCAGAATTTTTCCGGCGCAGGATAGACGCATACCCATGATTGCTTCCTCATCCGACATGACCGCGATCATAGCGCTATGCACCTGCCCCGACGCGCAAACCGGCCAGCGCATCGCGACCTTGCTCGTCGAAGAGCGCCTCGCCGCCTGCGTCAACCGTCTCCCCGGCCTGATCTCGACCTACCGCTGGCAAGGCCTTCTGCATCGCGACGAAGAGCAGCTGCTGATCATCAAGACCACGCGCGAGCGTTTCGACGCGCTGCGCGAACGCATCGTCGCGCTGCACCCGTACGAATTGCCCGAGGTGATCGCGCTCGACATTGCCGCGGCGCACGCGCCGTATCTGGCATGGATCGAGGCGCAGACACGACGGGCCGGAACATAGGTTCGACAAAGCGTTCGCGGCGGCGGACGACAAAGAGCGCGGACTCTGCGCGAATGAGGCTTTTCAGCGGTGGCTGGAGGTCAGGATCGCTTGCCCCGTCGCCGAGGCTCGCCACGGCACGCACCGCCGGATTGTCCGAATTGGTTCTGGATGGACTGCCCCGAAGCAACCGACATTCCCGCGCGCCCCTCGACAATCGGGCGCTGGAAGCGAACGGCGGGACCTTCCCCGTCCGAGGCCCCGGCGCACCGGGGCCTCGGGATTTCGTTGCCGCAAGCAAGCGCCGGCTACGGAACTTGGCAACAGAACACGTTCTGCGTAACGGTCACCGCCGAACCGGTCAGATTGTTCCAGCCGCACCAGGCGCCGCCATTGATGCCAAATCCGTTGAGATACACGCTGGCGTTGCCGTTGTTGTAGCAATAGGCGGAAACCGCCGTATAGCCGCCGGGGCAGGTTGCCGTCGTATAGTGGAATGTGTTGTATCCCGCGGCGAGGCTGAATGTCTCATAGGTTCCTTGCGTGCAGGTGAGTGCGGTTGCGGAGCTGGCCGAGAAGTAGCCGAAGTAGTCGACAATGACCTGGACGGTACCGCCGCCGGTCAGGATCTCGAACCCGTAGTGAGACGAGCCGTTGAGGGCCGTCGAGATGATGCCCGCATTCGCCAGGGCACCGGCACCGAGATTGAACCAGTTCATCCAGCTGGTCGTCGATGTACTGCCCGCGGGGCGGATGGTGATGTTGCCCGCCGCCGTACTCGGAGCGACGATGGTCACGTTCGCCGCGATGGCCGGCTCGCCCGCGCCGGGCAGGGTGCACGCCGAGTCGCCGCCGTAGCTGTTGCCGAAAAGGAAGGTGTCGAACGCCCGCGCGGTCGTGCCGATCGCGCCGCCGACATTGCGCGTGTCGATGAAGCGGCATGGCGTCTTCGGCGTGAAAACCAGACTGTCGCTGGTGCTGCCCAAGCTGTCGGCCACGGCGCTGGCAGACGCGCCCCCGCCCGCAGCGGGAGCCGTCCTGCTTGCCGCCACCTGCGCCTGCGCGGCCTGCGCCTGCGCCTGATCGAGGGTCCTGGCCGAGGCGTTGATGTCGCGCAGGGCGCTGCTGGGCGTGTTGTAGAGCGCACTCAACAGGCCGATGCGCCAGGAATCACTGGCGCCTTTGGCCACTGCGTCGGCGCTGACGGTTCTGCACGATCTGATTGCCGAGACTGATGCGCGCCTGCATTTCGGCCAGTTGCGCGCTGCTGAGACGCGCTTTCGCGCCCTGCGGCGCCGCATTCGGGCTGCCGGATGCCACCGGCGCGGAAAACGCGCCTGGGCTCAGGCACAAACCAGCCGCAATGGCCAGGACGAGATGTGAGCAACGGACTTTTATGGATCTGTCTCCTTCATGAAGTAACATGGGGAAAATGCGGCATTGCTCGAATGTCGCTCCCTGGCGGCTCGCAACGCACATTTTCAGCACTCGGGTGCCGGCCATGTAGTTCAAGAAGTACGGACAATGATTACCGGTCGGGGTACCGAGGCCTCCGGGTGACTGCCGGCAGGCAGGAACGCGTCGGCCGAGCCCATTTCGCGATTCTGGCGGCAGGCGCTTGCCCGGCGACGATCCGGCGGCGCATCGAGCTTGAACCATCCCCCGCCGGCTTCGCCACCCGGACCCGCTGGACCGGCACCGCGAATCGCTTCGCCGGAATTGACGTGAATCAAAGCCTCATCGCCTGCCACGACTAAGCTTGGACCACGCGCCACGATGCTGCGCGCGGCCCGGCGAAGGTAGCGGATCATGTTCAAGCACATCCTTGTTCCGACCGACGGCTCCCGACTGTCGGAAAAGGCGGTCAAGCAGGCCGTGCGGCTTGCCGCGCAGATCGGTGCCCGCTTGACCGCGTTTCATGTGATTCCCAGGCGCCATCCGTCGGGCTCTCAAATGCAGCTGCTGCGGATGACGGCGGGTGATCCCACCCCGACCCGGCAACAGCATGCACGGCGATTCTTGCGCTATGCCGAACGCGCGGCCGCGGCGGCGAAGGTCGACTGCGCAACGAAGCAGGTGACAAGCGATCATCCGTACAAGGCGATCGTCGCCGAGGCGCAACAACACGGCTGCGATCTGATTTTGATGGCTTCGCACGGCCGACGCGGCATCGAGGGCTTCCTGCTCGGCAGCGAAACCCAGAAGGTGCTCACCCATAGCCGGGTACCGGTTCTGGTTTACCGTTGAGCGGCCGGGCATTGCAAAACGTCATGCGCCAAAGCGCGGAGAGTTACAAGGCGTCTCCTTTCCTTGCGCCGACCGCGGTCGAGGCCTGGGATACGTGGTTCCGTTGGCGGCGCGATGGCGAGCTTCGCGACGACACCATCGAAGCGACATGGCAACGCGTGGGCACGGCCGTGGCGCGTGCGGAATCCACGGAGGAGCGTACGCGGTTCGAGCACCGGCTCCTCGACGCCTTCGGCAGCTGGCGGCTGCTGCTGGATCAGCGTCTGCTGGCAACGGCCGGCACCGAAACGATGTCGTGGCCCGACGATGGTCTGGTCGCCGTACTGAATCTCGCCCGCTTCGTTGCCGCCGGCAATCCACCTGCGACGGTCGATTTCGCGGCCGTGCAGGACTGCGCCAGCCTCGCTGTGCGCGCATTGGACAATGCGATCGCGCTGCGCGGCGTCACCGGACTGCGTCAAGCAAAGACTCTGCGCATCGGCGTCATCGGCCTGGCCGATGCCCTGGCGTCACTCGGTTTCGACTACGACAGCGCCGAAGCACGCGGGTTTGCACGGTCGAGCGCGCGCGCGCTCGCGGAAGGCTGCCTTGGCGAGGCGATCGCGCTCGCCGCGGCGCGCGGGTCGGGAATGCCCTGCGATGCCGCGTGCGCTGAGAAATTGCGCCTGCGCGGCGTACCCGCCGATCTGGTCGACCTCGCCCGTCGCCACGGCTTGCGCTATCACCGACTGACATCGATCACCGCACAGCCGAAACTGGCGAAGTTCGCCAATGATGTCAGCGATGCGGTTGCCCCGCTCCACGTCGCGGGCCCCGGGAAAGCACTGGCGACCACTGTGCCGGCGCAACTCGAGTTGCGCGGCGCGATGCAGCCCTGGGTCGACGAGCCAATCGCTTGCCCCATATGCGTGAACGGCCGGCCGTCGCCGGCCAGCCATATCGATTGGTATGCGCGCGCCGTGGCGCTGGGACTGGGAGCGTTGCACTGGCAGTTCTGAATCCGTTCCCCAGCGCGAAAACGCAAGCCAGGCGCGCCGCGACCGGGTCGTCGACGACGCTGCGTGGCGCTGTCAGCCGGACGTGGCCGTATTCAAGTCGAGCCGATGCAATACCTGCGTGCTGTCGTTCGGATCGGTCTGGCGTTCAAAACCGAGAAAGTCGGCCAGCGTGTGCATGCTTTCGTTGTCGCGCGCGTCGATCGAGTACAGACGCCGGTAGCCGCGCTGGCGCGCAATCTCGATCAGATGCCGCATCAACAGCGTCGCCAGCCCCTTGCCTTGCCATTCGTCGGCCACGACGACGGCGCATTCGCAGTTGTGCTCGTCGCGGTCGGCGCAGTAGCGCGCCACGCCGATCTCGCGTTTGTGCGCACCGTCGGCGATCAACGCGACGAAGGCGGCTTCGTGCGCCGGATCCGGATGAGTGAGCCGGTCGAGCAGTGCCCGGCTGGGCGTGGCAATTTCGCCGAGAAAGCGATAGCGGCGCGACTGCGGCGACAAACGTTCGATGAATTCGCGCTCGATCGCGGTGTCGCCCGCGGCAATCGGCCGGATCAGTACACTGGTTCCGTCGCGCAGCTTCTCTTTCCATTCCGGCGCGGCGTCGTCGGGGTTGCCGGCGGAACGCAATATCGTGGCGATCATGGTCGGTATCTCCACTGGATGGGTCGGATGACGCTGTATCGCAATCTGCTCCGCACGCGCCAGGCCGGTGTTGATCCAGGTCAATTTCGATCGCGCGTCGATGCTGCGATCATGATCCAGGTCAAGACGCCTCGCGTCCGTCGGGCCATGTTGAGCATGCATGAGACGACGGTTTCCAGGCTGCGCGAGGCCATCGGCGTGATGCAATCGAGGCGCAGCGATCAAGTTCCCGGTCAGTCCAGGCTGCGCCGGGTGCGGCCGCGACCGGCCATTGTCCAGACAGCATCGGGACGCTGAACCCAGGGGCTACCACATGAATCTTTTCGATCCGATCTATCTGGTTCTCGGCATCGCACTCGGATTGCCGATGGCCATTCTCGCCCTGCTCAATTGGCTGCTGCGCAAGCGTGGCGGATTCGCGCGTGGCTGGGCCGGCGCGATTTTCCTCGGTCTTTGCCTGTGCGTGGGCATCGTCCTCATCGTGGTCAAGGCGATGAGCTAACGGCCTGCAATCAGTGGCGCATGAACAGCGGCAGCGTCGC
Source organism: Rudaea sp. (assembly GCF_057139185.1). Lineage (NCBI taxonomy): Bacteria > Pseudomonadati > Pseudomonadota > Gammaproteobacteria > Lysobacterales > Rhodanobacteraceae > Rudaea > Rudaea sp. The sequence continues at coordinate 42,594 of NZ_DBNHDN010000040.1, forward strand.
GTACTCGAGCACATGGCGCGTCGCGCCACCGAGAAGCCACTCGGAGAACCGCGACTTGCCGTAGGCGCCCATGACCAGCAGGTCGGCCTGCGCTTCGTGCGCGGCGGCGAGCAGCGCTGCACCAGCCTCGTCGCCGCCGACTTCAAGGCGGCGCCTGACGACTTTCACGCCGTGCCGGGCGAGGTACGGTTCGATCCGCATCGGTGAGAAGCGGACCAGGTTGGCCGTCGGGTCGACGGTTTCGCCGTCGATCAGGGTAACGCGGTCCGCGCGCGCGAGCAGCGGCAGTGCCGCGTGGATGACACGCACGGATTCCGGAGAACCATTCCAGGCGACGGCGATCGATGCCAGACGCGCCTCCGACGTCGGTATCGCCGACCTCTCGGGTACGACGACGCAGGGTGCACCGCAGCTCAGCAACAGCTCGCCGACGCGCCCGACGCTGCCCCACCCGCTGTCGCCGCCGACGCCGAGCACAAGCAAGTCGTGCCAATTGCAGATTTCGGCAAGCACCGGTTTGAGCGCGCCCTCGACCACCATCCAGTCGTTTTCGGCAACGCCGCGATCGGATGCCCAACGCGTGAACCTGGCGCCATTCTGCCGGGCCGCCTCGACCTCCTCCTCGGTGAACCGGGCGATCTCGGCGACCAGCCCGATCGCGGCGTAGGTAGGCAGGTAGGTGATCGGCTCCTGCACATAGAGCGCACTGAGGCGGGCTTCGAATTGTTTTGCCAGCGCCGCCGCGTAGCACAGGCTCGGAGTAAAGGTCTGGTGGTTGCCCGCGTACGCCAGAATGTCACGCATGGCCGTTTTCTCCAGACTGCAATCGAGGATGCCATATTGCGCCGGGATGCGCCGCCCGATCTTGATCCGCGTCAAACGTGGCGGAACGGGATCATGTCTGCGGCGGCGTCATGCCGGTGATGACGCGCGGGTCGCCGACGCCCTCGATCGCGTCGATTTCGGCTTCGCCGAGCAGGTCGGCAAGATCGATGTGCAACAGGCCCGCCGCGGCACGCAGCACGTGCGCCCAACTGCAGCCGTTCGCGAACAGCATGCCTTGCATGTCCAGCGTGCCGCCGCGTCCGCGATAGCCAAGCGCGGCGACCGCACTACCGGCAAGAATGGGCTGGAGCAAGCCCAGCATCGGCTCGGGCCGCGTATGGCAGAGCAGCACCTGCGCCCGGGTCGCGGCGTACAGTTCGCCGCCGCAGCGGTCCAGGCTCGTATGCGTTTCCTCGGCCGCGGTGCGACCGCTGCGCAGGCGCGCCGGTTCGAGCAGACAGACGACGCGGTGCGGAACGTCGCGCCGGCGCAGCCGTTGCGAGGCCTTGAGCGCCTCCTGCAGTTGGCAGGCGCCGATCGCGGTGATCGCAAGCTCCGCCTCGTCGATGCGGTGACCGGCCTGGCGCATCAGTATGCCGCCGTCGGCCACGAGGCGGCGCGCATCGTCCGCGCCGAACACGGATGGCATCTCGGTTTTCGAAGTAACGATCGCGAAAATCTGGCCGTGCGTGCGATACACCTCGCGCATCGTCGCGGCCGCGCTGTTGTAGTCGACCGGAAATACCACGCGCGCGATATCGGACGACTCGCCGAACATCGCCTCGACCATGCTCGTGTCCTGGTGCGAAACTTCGTTCTTGCCGTTCTCCCAGGTGTGCGAGGTCAGCACCACCGGCACCGACAACCAGCGCGCTGGGTACCCCGCAGCCTTCGCGTGCGCGGCAAAGACGATCTCCTGGCGCAATGCCGACTGCATCTTCACCGCGAAGGCTTCGTAGGTTACGGCGATGTTGATGCCGCCCTTGTTGCCGAGGGCAGCGCAGACCACCGCCTCTTCGTTGAGCGCAGTGATGACGCCACCGTCGACCGCCTCCTGGTCGGCGAGTTCGACGTCGCAGACGCGGTGCTTGAGCAGTTCGAGCGTGCGCACCATATGGTTGGAACGGCTTTCGTCCGGATTGCCGAAGCGCGGGCGCAGGTTCGGATTCGCCCGTACTGCGGCGACAAACGCATCGTCGATCGCCTGCATCGCGGAAACCATTGGCGCCGCATTCGTCAACTCGCGCCACGCGGGGTGAATTTCGACCTGCGCGACATCGCGGTGGGCGATCGGATTGTCGCGTTCGCGCACGCGCTCCCGGTGCCTGCCGAAACAATCGACGGCCGCCGCGAGTTCCGCCGCTGGTACCCACAGACGCCGCGCCGATGCGTTGAAATGTTCCCGTGCGGTCGGCGAGAAATAGGGGTTTGCCCCCAGCGGCGTGCCGTGCGCGGCATTCGTGCCTTCGCCGTGGAATCCCGCGCCTTTGGGCGCGACCGCAATGCCATACGGCAGAGGCGCGGGATAGCGCATCGTGCCCGCATGCGCACGGTCGATGCAAAGCTGCAGGCGCTCCTCCATCACCCAGATCGCCCAGGCGAACGCGGCCGGGTCGCGACCGTCGAACACGACGGGATCGTAACCGTTGAGTTTGAGGTGCTGCGAAAGCCAGGTCGGGCCGCCTTCCTGCGAGGCCAGCGTGCGCTGGTCGATTCGGCGGCCGTTGGAGATCAGGATCGGCGTGACCATGCCGCAATCCTGCGCGCGCCACCAGCGCGGCGCCCAGTCGCCACCGCGCTGTTCCTCGAATGCGCCGTCGGAGAGGAACGCCGTCAGGCGCTCCCCGGACAGCGGCATATGCACATGGAGCAGTTCGGCGAAGCCGAGAAAGCCCCCCTCGAGGATCGCGCCGGCGGTATGGATGTTGACGTGGCTGCCGAGCGGCGATTCCGGCGAACCGTCCGCGGCGAGTCGATAGCTGTAGAAGTCCTGGGCCATGCGCGAGAGTTGCCGGTCGGACAAGCCGTATCGCTCGGCATGTGCCGGCGTCATGTTGCCGACGAGCACGTTGAGCGCATCCACCGCCGACACGCAATGCCCCTGCCCCATCAACCAGCCGCGCGTGATGCCGGTCAGCGCGTTCACGGCAAGGTAGCCCGCGTAGGCCGGCACCATGTTGAGCGAACCACCCATGTGACCCTGCGGGTTTACCTTGAAATCCGCCGCCTGCAGCGACCTGCCGTCCAGATATACATGCATGGCGTAGGTCATGTGAGCGACCAGCCACATCGCCGCGTTCGTCACTCGGTCGAGCGCACGCAGCATCCGGAAGAACGGCACACCGTCGCCGGCGACATGGCGCGCGGCCAGCGCCTGATGCATGTCGTAGACGCGCAATTGCGTCTCCGCGACGTGGCGGATTGCGCCACAGCCTTGCGCCCAGGCGGCGAATTCCTGATCGCGGGCGCGCAACGCGCGCGCATCTTCTTCGGCGGAAAACCTTTCGATGCTACGCATGTCCTGTCTCAGTCGAGTTTGCTGCTCTCGCAGTGTTCGGGAACGTGTACCTGCCAATGCAACTCGTGTTCGATATGCTGGCGCAAGGCGTCCGCGGCGACCGGCTCGCCATGGGTGACGAACGTGGTCTTCGGCGCGGCGCGGAATTGCCGCATCCAGGTCAGGCTGTCGGCGTAGTCGGCGTGCGCCGACAGCGCGGACAACGTGGCGACCTCGGCGCGCACCGCCACATCGCCGCCGTGGATGCGGATCGTTTTCGCGCCACCCAGCATCGCCGCGCCGCGCGTGCCCGCAGCCTGGTATCCGGAAAATAGGATCGTGTTGCGCGAATCCGGCGCAAACGCCTTGAGATGGTGGACAACGCGCCCGCCGGTCGCCATGCCGCTTGCGGCGATCAGGATCATCGGCCGCTGCAACGTGTTCAGATGTTTGGATTCCTCTACCGTGTTGACGTACTTCGCCACCCGGCACATCGCCTTGCATTGCGCTTCGTCGAGGCGGTGCTCCTGGTGGAACCGGTGGTAAAGCCCGGTCACGTCGACCGCCATCGGACTGTTCAGGTACACCGGCAGATCGGGTGGAATGCGCGCCGCCGCCTTGAGCCGCGCGATGCTGTGCAGCAGCGACTGCGCGCGCCCGACCGCGAACGACGGCACCACGACCACGCCGCCGCGCCGGATCGTGCGCGCGATGATCGGTTCGAGTTCGTCGCCGGGATCGATTGGCGGATGCAGGCGATCGCCATAGGTCGACTCGATCAACAGATAGTCGGCGGCATCGGGGGCGCGCGGCGCGCGCATGACCGGATCGTTCTGACGACCGAGATCGCCCGAGAACACGACGCGCCGCCGGCCATCGCTCACGCTGACGAAAGCCGAGCCGAGGATGTGTCCTGCCGGTGCGAGTTGCGCCTGCAGCCCGCCGCCGAGATCGATCGTCTGTTCGTAGCCGACCGGATGGAACTGGCGCAGCGACTTCAGCGCGTCCTCTTCGTCATACAGCGGCAGCGCCGGATTGTGTTTGGAAAATCCGTGCCGGTTCGCGTATTCGGCGTCTTCTTCCTGCAGGCGCCCGCTGTCGGGCAGCAGCAGCTTGCACAATTCGAACGTCGCCGCCGTGCAGTAGATGCGGCCGCGGAAACCACGCTTGACCAGCAGCGGCAGGTAACCGGAATGGTCCAGATGCGCGTGCGTCAGCACCACCGCGCCGATCGCCGAAGGCTCCACCGGCAGCGCCGACCAGTTGCGCAGGCGCAATTGCTTGAGCCCCTGAAACAGACCGCAGTCGACGAGCACGCGCGTGTCGCCGGCGCCGAGCAGGTACTTGGAACCGGTGACCGTGCCGGCTGCGCCGAGAAACTGGATCTGCATCCTCATCCTTGTTCGATTGGCCGCCGGATGACGGACAATTGCGGGGTTGGCAGGCGCAAGACTAGGCGCCTGCCCGGACGCCGTACTTGACGCGGATCAAGATTGCCTGCGTGAACCATACGCTATAGTCTTGACGCAATGCACAATTTCTTGACCTCGATCAAGCCAAGTTTGCATGCCGTAACCTAGTCTCACCGCTCTCCGCTCCGAATCATCACCATGCCAGCCCCAGCTGCTTTCGAATCCGCCGCACCGTTCGACACGAAGCGCCTCGACCAACGATTCCATGCCGACCTCGCGCGGATTACCGCGTCCGTTTCACCCGCTTCGTGCCTCCTCGCCTTTCTCGACTGGGCCATGCATCTGGCCGTTTCGCCGGGCAAACAGCTCGAATTGCAGCGCCTGGCACTGGGCGAAATCGTCGAATGGAACCACTGCTTGCGCGATTCCTTCGTCTCCGGCGGCTCCGGGTCGCAGCCTTGCGTCGAGCCGGCCGGGCGCGACCGTCGCTTCGATGCGCCCGAATGGCAACGCTGGCCGTTCGTCGCGCTGCAGCAAGCCTTCCGCTCGGCAGAAAAGTACTGGGCCGCCGCCGCGCGCGACGTGCGCGGCGTGTCCGAGCATCACGCCAACGTGGTCGCCTTCGCAGCCCGGCAGTGGCTCGACGTGTTCTCGCCGGGCAATTTCCTTGCCACCAATCCGCTCGTGCTGGACCGGACCGCGCGCCAAGGCGGCGCCAATCTCGTGCGCGGCGCGCTCAACGCGTTCGACGACATGCAGCGCCTCGTCTCGGGCCAGCCGCCGGCCGGCGTCGAGCATTTCGCGCCCGGGCGCGATGTCGCGGTCACGCCGGGCAAGGTCGTGCTGCGCAACCGCCTCATCGAACTGATCCAGTACTCGCCGACCACGGCCAAGGTGCGGCCCGAGCCGATCCTGATCGTGCCGGCGTGGATCATGAAGTACTACATCCTCGACCTGTCGCCGGGCAATTCGCTGATCAAGTACCTGGTCGACCAGGGGCACACCGTGTTCTGCGTCTCGTGGAAGAACCCGGGCACGGCCGAACGCAACCTCGGCATGCAGGACTATCTCGACCTCGGCCTGATGGCCGCGCTCGACGCGGTATCCGCGATCGCGCCGAAGAAGAAGATCCACGCTGCCGGCTACTGTCTCGGCGGCACCCTGCTGTCGATCGGTGCGGCGGCGATGGCGCGCGACGGCGACGACCGCCTCGCCTCGATGACCCTGCTCGCCGCGCAGACCGAGTTCAGCGAGCCTGGCGAACTCGCCCTGTTCATCGACGAGAGTCAGGTCAGCTATCTCGAAGACCAGATGGCGCAGACCGGCTATCTCACCGCGCAGCAGATGGCCGGCGCGTTCCAGATGTTACGTTCGTACGATCTGCTCTGGTCGAAGCTGGTCGGCAACTACCTGATGGGCGAGCGCGAGGCAACGAACGACCTGATGGCCTGGAACGCCGACGCGACACGGATGCCGGCGCGCATGCATTCGGAATACCTGCGCCGGCTGTTCCTCGACGACGACCTCGCCGAAGGACGCTATCCGGTCGGCGGCAAGCCGGTCGCGCTGAGCGACATCCGCCTGCCCATCTTCTGCGTCGGCACGATGACCGACCACGTCGCGCCGTGGCATTCGGTCTACAAGCTGCACTACGAAACCGTCGCCGAGATCACTTTCGTGCTGACTTCGGGTGGACACAATGCCGGCATCGTCAGCGAGCCCGGTCACCCGCACCGCAGCTATTTGCTGCGCACGCGTGCCGAGGGCGCGCCCTACGAGTCGCCCGAGCAATGGCAGGCGCGGGCGGCGCACAAGGACGGCTCCTGGTGGCCCGAATGGTGCGCGTGGCTGGACGCGCGTTCGGGCGCGCCGCTCGTGCCGCCGAAGATCGGCACCAAGGGCCATGCCGCCGTCGACGACGCGCCCGGCCGCTACGTGCTGGAGAAGTGAGATGGGCGCCACGCGCATCGTCAACCTCGCCGGCAAGCGCGGTCTCATTGTCGGCATCGCCAACGAGAACAGCCTCGCCTGGGGCTGCGCGCAGCGTTGCCATGCGGCCGGCGCGCAACTCGCGGTGACCTGGCTCAACGACAAGGCGCGGCCCTTCGTCGAACCGCTCGCGAAACAAATCGACGCACCGATCGCGCTGCCTCTCGATGTCGAACAGGAAGGCCAGCTCGAAGCGGTCTTTGCCGCGATCGCACGGCAATGGGGCCGGCTCGACTTCCTGCTCCACTCGATCGCCTTCGCGCCCAAGGACGACTTGCACGGCCGTGTCGTCGACTGCTCGCGCGCCGGCTTCGCGCGCGCGATGGACGTCTCCTGTCATTCCCTGCTGCGCATGACGCGGCTGGCCGAGCCGCTGATGCGCGACGGCGGCAGCATCGTCACGTTGAGCTATCTCGGCGCCGATGAGGTGATCGCGAACTACGGCATGATGGGTCCGGTCAAGGCCGCGCTCGAATCGTCCGTGCGCTATCTCGCCGCCGAGCTCGGTCCGGCCGGCATCCGCGTCAACGCGGTGTCGCCGGGGCCGGTGGCGACGCGCGCGGCCTCCGGCATCGCGCATTTCGACGCGCTGCTCGACGAGTCCGCCCGGCGCGCACCGCTGCGCCGCCTGATCGACCTCGACGACGTCGGCGCAATCTGCGCTTTCCTGTGCAGCGATGCCGCGGGCGCGATCACCGGCGACACGCTGCTCGTCGACGCCGGACTGCACATCCTGAACTGATCGAGGACAGTCGTGAAACTCACCAACTGGAAACCCGCGCTGCGCGTCGCCGCAGCCGTCGCCACCATTGTCGTGCTCGGCGCGGCGACCTGGCTCTACCTGCGTCCGCACGGGCCGGGGCCGGGCTTCATCAGCGGCAACGGGCGCATCGAGGCGATCGAGATCAACGTTGCAGCCAAGGCTGCGGGACGCCTGCGCGAAGTACTCGTCGACGAAGGCGAATTCGTCAGCGCCGGCCAAGCGCTCGCGCGCATGGACACCGAGGTGCTCAAGGCGCAGCGTGACGAAGCGCAGGCACAGCTCGCAAATGCGCAGGCCGCGATCCAGACCGCGCAGTTCCAGGTCACTCAGCGCGAGAGCGAATACGGCGCGGCGCAAGCGACGGTCGCCGCACGCGTGGCCAACCGCGACGCCGCACAAAAGCTCTTCGAGCGCACGCGCACGATCGCCACGAAAGGGTTGCTGTCGCAACAGGCGCTCGACGATGCGCGCGCCCAAATCGACAGCGCGCGCGCATCCGTCGCGGCCGCGCAGGCGCAGGTCGCCGCAGCAAAGGCGGCGATCGAAACCACCCGCTCGCAAGTGACGAGCGCGCGTTCGAGCGCGGACGCCGCCAGCGCAACGATCGCGCGCATCGATGCGGATATAGCCGATTCGACCCTGACCTCGCCGCGCGACGGTCGCGTGCAGTACCGCGTCGCCCAGCCCGGCGAAGTGCTCGGCGCGGGCGGCAACGTGCTCAACCTCGTCGACCTCGGCGACGTCTACATGACCTTCTTCCTGCCCGAGACCGTTGCCGGCAAGATCGCCCTCGGCAGCGAAGTGCATATCGTGCTCGATGCCGCGCCGCAATACGTGGTCCCCGCCAAGGTATCGTTCGTCGCCGCAGTGGCGCAGTTCACGCCGAAAACCGTGGAGACGGCGAGCGAGCGGCAGAAGCTGATGTTCCGGGTCAAGGCGCAGATCGATCGCGCACTGCTGCGGAAGCATCTGAAACAGGTGAAGACCGGCCTGCCCGGTGTCGCCTGGATCAAGCTCGATCCGGCCGCACAATGGCCGGCGTCGCTCGCGGTCAAGGTACCGGAGTAAGGCATGCCCGCCCTTCTCGCGCCGGTCGCGAGTCTGCGCGGCGTGAGCCTGCGCTACGCGAAAACGCTCGCGCTCGACGCCGTCGACCTCGACATTCCCGCGGGACGCATGGTCGGCCTGCTCGGGCCTGACGGCGTCGGCAAGTCCAGTCTGCTGTCGTTGCTCGCCGGCGCGCGCGCGCTGCAGGAAGGCCGTCTCGACGTACTCGGCGGCGACATGGCGAGCCGGCGTCACCGCGCCGCGGTCTGCCCACGCATCGCCTACATGCCGCAAGGCCTCGGCAAGAATCTCTATCCGACGCTGTCGGTCGAGGAGAACCTGCAGTTTTTCGCACGCCTGTTCGGCCATGACGCGATCGAGCGCCGCCGCCGCATCGACGAGTTGACGCGCAGCACTGGCCTGCAACCGTTCCTCGCGCGCCCGTCGGGAAAGCTCTCCGGCGGTATGAAGCAGAAGCTCGGCCTGTGCTGCGCTCTGATCCACGACCCGGACCTGCTCGTGCTCGACGAACCGACCACCGGCGTCGACCCGCTGGCGCGCGCGCAGTTCTGGGACCTGATCGCGCGCATCCGTGCCGACCGGCCTGGCATGAGCGTCGTCGTCGCGACCGCATACATGGACGAGGCGCAGCGTTTTGACTGGCTGGTGGCGATGGACGCCGGCAAGGCGCTCGCCACGGGTACGCCGACCGAATTGCTCGCGCGCACCGCATCGCCCTCGCTCGAAGCCGCCTTCATCCGCCTGCTGCCGGAGGAGAAGCGGCGCGGCTATTCGGCGGTGGAAATTCCGCCGCTCGCATCCGGCGGCGACGACGACATCGCGATCGAGGCCCAGGGTCTGACCATGCGCTTCGGCGATTTCGTCGCGGTCGACCACGTCGACCTGCGTATCCGCCGTGGCGAGATCTTCGGCTTTCTCGGCTCCAACGGCTGCGGCAAGTCGACGACGATGAAGATGCTCACCGGCCTGCTGCCGGCCAGCGAAGGCCAGGCCCGTCTGCTCGGTAACGTGGTCGATCCACGCGACCTGGACACGCGCCGCCGCGTCGGCTACATGTCGCAGGCGTTCTCGCTCTACGCCGAACTGAGCGTGCGGCAAAACCTCGTGCTGCACGCCCGCCTGTTCCATGTGCCCGCAGCCGAGATACCCGCGCGCGTGGAGGAGATGCTCGCGCGCTTCGACCTGGGCGAGGTGGGCGACGCCCTTCCCGAATCGGTTCCGCTCGGCATGCGCCAACGCCTCTCGCTCGCGGTGGCGATGGTGCATCGACCGGTACTGCTGATCCTCGACGAGCCGACTTCGGGCGTCGACCCGATCGCGCGCGACAACTTCTGGCGCCTGCTGATCGAACTGTCGCGACGCGACCGCGTGACGATCTTCATCTCCACGCACTTCATGAACGAAGCCGAACGCTGCGACCGCATCTCGTTGATGCATGCCGGCAGAGTGCTCGCCAGCGACGCGCCGGCCGCACTCGTCGCCAGGCGCGGCGCGAAGACCCTGGAGGAAGCGTTCATCGACTATCTCGTCGAAGCCGGCGGCGGCGCAGCGCAAGCCGCGCAAGACGATACCGTGCCGGTGGCCGGCGCAACGGCCATACACCCAGCACACCAGAGCCGCTTCAGCCTGCAACGCCTGCTCACCTGCACCTGGCGCGAATCTCTCGAGCTGCGCCGCGATCCGGTGCGCGGCACGCTCGCGCTGCTCGGCTCGCTGCTGCTGATGTTCGTGATCGGCTACGGCATCAGCCTCGATGTCGAGAATCTGCGCTTCGCGGTGCTCGACCGCGATCAGTCCGCACTGAGCCGCGACTATGCGCTCAACCTCGCCGGCTCGCGCTATTTCATCGAACGCCCCGCGATCGCCGATTACGCCGACCTCGACCGGCGCATGCGCAGCGGCGAGCTGTCGCTCGCGCTCGAGATTCCGCCGGGGTTCGGTCGTGACCTGACCCATGGCCGCGACGTGCAGATCGGCGCATGGATCGACGGTGCGATGCCGACGCGTGCCGAGACCGTGCAAGGCTACGTGGCCGGGATGCACCAACTCTGGCTTGCGCAACAGGCGCGCGAACGCCTTGGCCGCAGCGCGCCGGCGAGCGCCGGGATCGAAACCCGTTTCCGCTACAACCCCGACGTGAAGAGCCTGCCGGCAATGGTCCCGGCCGTGATTCCGCTGCTCCTGCTGATGCTGCCGGCGATGCTGACCGCGCTCGCGGTGGTGCGCGAGAAGGAACTCGGCTCAATCCTCAATCTCTACGTCACGCCGACGACGCGCAGCGAATTCCTGATCGGCAAGCAATTGCCCTACATCGGTCTCGCCGTGCTCAACTTCCTGTTGATGAGTCTTGCCGCGGTGACCGTGTTCGGCGTTCCGGTCAAGGGCAGCTACGCGGCACTGCTGCTCGCCGCATTGCTCTTTGCGATCGCCGCAACCGGCATGGGCCTCGTCGCCTCAGCGCTGACGCGCAGCCAGATCGCTGCGATGTTCTTCACCATGATCGGCACGCTCATTCCGGCAACGCAGTTCGCCGGCCTGATTGACCCGGTGTCCTCGCTCGAAGGCGCCGGTCGCCTGATCGGCAGCATCCAACCGGCAACGTACATGATCACGATCAGCCGCGGCGTGTTCAACAAGGCGCTCGGTTTCGCCGATCTCGCCGGTGATTTCTGGCCGCTGCTGCTCGCACTGCCGGTCATTCTCGGTGCGGCGATCGCGCTGCTGCGCAAGCAGGAAGCCTGATGCGCCATCTCGCCAACATCTTCCGCCTCGGCGTCAAGGAACTGTGGAGCCTGTGGCGCGATCCGGTCATGCTCGTGCTGATCGCCTACACGTTCACCGTGTCGGTCTACACTGCCGCGCGCGCGATGCCGGACACGTTGCACAAGGCGCCGATCGCGATCGTCGACGAGGACGGTTCGGCGTTGTCGACACGCATCGCCTCGGCGTTCTATCCACCGCTGTTCATGGCGCCGTCGAAGATCACGACGGGCGAAATGGATGCCGGCATGGACGCGGGCCGGTACACCTTCGTGCTCGACATCCCGCCCGACTTCCAGCGCGATGTACTCGCCGGGCGCGCGCCGACGATGCAGCTCAACGTCGACGCGACGCGCATGAGCCAGGCCTTCACCGGCGGCGGCTACGTGCAGCAGATCGTGCTCGGCGAGATCAACGAATTCGTGCGGCGCCATCGCGCGACGAGCGTGCCGCAGGTCGACCTTGCCCCGCGCATGCGCTTCAATCCGACGCTCGACCATACCTGGTTCGGCGGCCTCATGCAGATCATCAACGACGTGACGATGCTGTCGATCATCCTGACCGGCGCCGCATTGATCCGCGAGCGCGAACACGGCACCGTCGAACACCTGCTCGTGATGCCGGTGACGCCGACCGAGATCATGCTCGCCAAGGTCTGGTCGATGGGCGCAGTCGTGCTCGTCGCCGCGGCGACCTCGCTGCTGCTGGTCGTGCAAGGCCTGCTGCACGTGAAGGTCGAAGGCTCGGTCGCGCTGTTCCTCGCCGGCGCCGCGCTGCATCTGTTCGCGACGACCTCGATGGGCATTTTCCTCGCCACGCTCGCGCGCAGCATGCCGCAGTTCGGCCTGCTCATGGTGCTGATCCTGCTGCCGCTGCAACTGCTGTCGGGCGGAACGACGCCACGTGAAAGCATGCCGCAGATCGTGCAGAACATCATGCTCGCCGCTCCGACCACGCACTTCGTCGAGCTCGGCCAGGCGATCCTCTATCGCGGCGCCGGCCTCGACGTGGTCTGGCAGCCGTTCCTCATCCTGCTGGTCATCGGCAGTGTGCTGTTCTTTCTTTCCCTGGCGCGATTCCGCAAGACCATCGGCCAGATGGCCTGAACCCGTATCGAGACACCCATGAACGACATCGCCTTCCAACCACCCGCCGACGATCGGCGCACGATCCGCAACCGCACGTTCGACGAGATCGCCCTCGGCGACGAGGCCGGGCTCGAGCGCACGCTCACCGCAGCCGACATCCAGTTGTTCGCGGCGCTTTCCGGCGACGTCAATCCGCAGCACATGGACCCGGCCTTCGCCGCGTCGACGCGCTTCCACGGCGTGATCGCGCACGGCATTTTCGGCGCCACGCTGATCTCGGCCCTGCTCGGCACGCGCCTGCCCGGGCCGGGTACGATCTACCTGGGCCAGACCCTGAACTTCCTCGCGCCCGTGCGCATCGGCGACACGCTCAAGGTCAGCGTCAAGGTCAGCGCGCGCGACGCGGCGAAGAAACGTCTCACCCTTGCCTGCGCCTGCGTCAACCAGGACGGCAAGATCGTGATCGACGGCGAGGCACACGTGATCGCACCGACCGAGCGCATCGAGCGGCCACGCACGGCCCTGCCCGAAGTGCACCTGATCGATGGTGCCGGCAAGACCCTGCTCGATGCGGTGCAGCCGCTTGGCGCGATCCGCGTCGCGGTGGTGCATCCCTGCGACGAGGCGAGCCTCACCGCGGCGCTCGACGCACGCCGGGCAGGGCTGATCGAACCGGTGCTCGTCGCGCCGCGCGCGAAGCTCGAAGCCGTCGCGCGGACGGCCGGACTCGATCTCGCCGGCATCGCCATCGAGGACGTGGCGCACAGCCACGCCGCCGCCGCGCGTGCGGTCGAGCTCGCCGGCGGCGACCAGGTCGAGGCACTGATGAAGGGCAGTCTCCACACCGACGAACTGATGTCCGCCATCGTCGGCCACGAATCGCCGCTGCGCACCGCGCGCCGCGTCTCGCACTGCTACCTGATGCACACGCCGGCCTACCCGCGCCCATTCATCATCACCGATGCCGCGATCAACATCGCGCCGACGCTCGAGGAGAAGGCCGACATCGTGCGCAATGCGGTCGAACTCGCGCAGACCATCGGCGTGGCCGTGCCGCGCGTCGCCATCCTCGCCGCGGTGGAGACGGTCAACCCGCGCATGCCGGCGACACTCGATGCGGCGGCGCTGTGCAAGATGGCCGACCGCGGCCAGATCGCCGGCGCCACGCTCGACGGCCCGCTCGCGTTCGACAACGCGATTTCGGCCGCCGCTGCGCACATCAAGGGTATCGAGTCCGACGTGGCCGGCCAGGCCGACGTGCTCGTCGTGCCCGACCTGGAAAGCGGCAACATGCTCGCCAAGCAACTCGAATATCTCGGCGGCGCATCGAGCGCCGGCATCGTCATGGGCGCGCGCGTGCCGGTGATCCTTACCAGCCGCGCCGATTCGCGCGAGACGCGCATCGCTTCGTGCGCGGTCGCCGTGCTGATCGCACACCGCCGCCGCAGGACCAAGCCATGAGCGATTGCATCCTCGTCCTCAACTGCGGTTCCTCGAGCATCAAGTTCGCCCTGTTCGAGGCCGATGCCGTGCCGCCACGCCAGGCGTTGTGGAAGGGCAAGGTCGAAGGCATCGGCGGCGACAACCCGACCTTGACCGAAACCGGCGTCGTCGGGCGCGGGATCGGACTGGACGCCGTGCAGCCCTATCACGCCGCGCTTGCGCAGATCCGCGAGCGCGTGCGGGCACGGCTGGGCGGCGCCCGCCTCGCCGCCGTCGCACATCGGGTCGTGCACGGCGGGGCAAAGTACTTCGCTCCGGCGCGCATCGACGCGCCGACGCTCGCGGACTTGCGCAGCTACGTCCCGCTCGCGCCGCTGCACCAGCCGTTCGCGCTCGACGCGATCGGGACGCTGCTGCAGTCGCGCCCCGACCTGCCGCAGATCGCCTGTTTCGACACGGCCTTTCACCATACCTTGCCCGAGGTCGAGCAGTTGTTGCCGCTGTCGTTCGATGCCTGGCAGCGCGGCCTGCGCCGCTACGGCTTCCACGGCCTGTCCTACGAATACCTGTCGATCGCCCTCGCCGAGCGCCATGGCCAGCGCGCGCGCGGCCGCACGATCTGTGCCCACCTCGGCAGCGGCGCGAGCCTGTGCGCGATGCGCGACCTGCGCAGCGTGGCGACGACGATGGGCTTTTCCGCGCTCGACGGATTGATGATGGGCACGCGCTGCGGCTCGCTCGACCCGGGTGCCCTGCTCTACCTGATGCAGGTCGAGAAGCTCGGCATCGACGAAGTTGCCGACCTGTTGTATCACCGTTCCGGCCTGCTCGGCATCTCCGGCGTCGCCTCCGACCCGCAGCTCCTGCTGCCGCGCGAAGCCGGCGACGAACGCGTGCGCCTCGCGCTCGCGCTGTACGTGCGCCGCATCGTGCGCGAAATCGGCGCGCTGGCCGCCGTGCTCGGCGGGCTCGACCTGCTGGTCTTCACCGCCGGCATCGGCGAACACAACGCGGTGCTGCGCGAACGCATCTGCCGCGAACTCGGCTGGCTCGGCATCGAGCTCGACACCGACGCCAACAAACACGGTGCGGCGACGATTTCGGACCCGGGCAGCCGCGTCGTCGTCGCGGTCGAACCGACCAACGAGGAATGGATCGCGGCGAAGCACGCCGCGGCATATCTCGGCCTCGGCTGATCCGCCGTGCGCGTACCGCCCGCAAGCACCCCCGCCCGGTGGCGCCCTCGCCATCGGGTATCGGCAGCGATCCGCCACTATCCAGGGTCCGCGCTCGCCTCGCTGGCATCCACGTCGCCGGCGACGCTATTGTTCGGGCTGGCGATGGTCCCGGGCCAGTGGCTGGGCGCACGCCTGGCTGCCGACGTGCCTGTGCATTCGACGAGGGAGACTCCATGAACCGCCCCGAAGTGAAATCGTTCTTCGATCCGGCCACCTACACCTTCAGCTACGTGGCTTGGGATCCGGCCACGCGCCACGGCGCCGTAATCGACAGCGTGCTCGACTACGATCCCGCGTCGGGGCGCACGCGCCACGATTCTGCGGACGCAATCGCCGCCTTCGTCCGCGAAGCCGGCCTGCGCATCGAATGGGTGATCGACACGCACGTGCATGCCGACCATCTGTCTGCGGCGCCCTACCTGCGCGAGCAACTCGGCGGCCGGCTCGGCATCGGCGAGCGGGTGTGCACGGTACAGGACACGTTCGGCACGCTGTTCAACCTCGGCGACGAATTCGCCCGGGACGGCAGCCAGTTCGAGCATCTGTTCAAGGACGGCGAGCGCTACACGGTCGGCGGCATCGAAGCGCAGGCGCTGTACACGCCCGGGCACACGCCCGCGTGCATGACCCACCTGATCGGCGACGCCGCGTTCGTCGGCGACACCCTGTTCATGCCCGACTACGGCACCGCACGCTGTGACTTCCCCGGCGGCGATGCGCGTGCGCTGTACCGATCGATCCAGCGCATCTTCGGCCTGCCCGGGGCGACGCGCGTGTTCCTCTGCCACGACTACAAGGCGCCCGGTCGCGACGAGTTCGTCTGCGAAACCACGGTTGACGCGGAACGCCGCGACAACGTGCACGTGCGCGACGGCATCGACGAAGACGCTTTCGTGAGCCTGCGCACCGCGCGCGACGCGACGCTGAAGGTGCCGGCACTGATCCTGCCGTCGGTGCAGATCAACATGCGCGCCGGGCGGTTGCCACCGGCCGAGAGCAATGGCATCAGCTATCTGAAGATTCCACTCGACGCCCTGTGACCGCTGCGCTCGCCTGCGCTTGACCTGAGTCAACCGCGCGCGCATCGGCGAGGTTAGACTGCTGCGCAGCGACCGCCACGAACAGGCCATGCCGGAAAACCGGAACACCATCGCGAATTGTCGCGCGCCTGCGCCTTGCCACCGCTGCCCGGGTGCGACGCATGCCTGACTGGTTCGCGTTCGAAAGCGCAGGCCTGCCGGGTTTCGTCGCCGCGCTCGGCGGCGGCCTGCTCGTGGGGCTGGAACGCGAGCGCAGCGCGGCGCGCGAAGGCGTCGAAGCGGCGATCGGTCTGCGTACCTCGGCGCTCGCAGCGATGACCGGCGCGCTGGCCGCGACGCTGGGCCCCGGCGTCGTCGCTGTCGCCACCGCGCTCGTCGGCGCCTTCGCCGTGGCGAGCTACCGGCAGACGCGGCAACGCGATCCCGGGTTGACCACCGAACTCGCCCTGTTGACGACCTTCCTGCTCGGTGCGTTCGCGCCGGCGCAGCCGCGCCTCGCAGCGGCGATGTTCGTCGTGCTGACGGCGCTGCTCGCAGGCAAGGACGCCCTGCACCGATTTTCCCGCCAGGCGCTGAGCAAGCGCGACCTCGACGACATCCTCCTGCTTGCCGCGACCAGCCTGATCGTGCTGCCGCTGCTGCCCGACCGCGCGGTCGGGCCATATGCCGTGCTCAATCCGTACAAGCTCGGTCTGCTCGTGGTCTGGGTGATGGCCGTTGGCGCCGCCGGCTACGTCGGCCTGCGCATCTTCGGTGCGCGGCGCGGTCTCGTGATCGCCGGGCTGCTCGGCGGTTTCGTATCGAGCACCGCGACGATCGCCGGCATGGGCCAGCGCGCCCGCGCGAACGCCGGAGTCCGGCGCAGTTGCATCGCCGCGGGCCTCGCCTCGAGCGTCGCCACGCTCGTGCAGCTCGCGCTGATCCTGCTGCTGGTATCACCGGCGAGCCTGGACGCGCTGGCCTGGCCGTTGGTCGCAGCCGGGGCGACGGCGGTCGTCGTCAGCGCGCTGGCACTGCACCGCGCAAATCACGCGCGCGACGACGACACGGGCGCGCCGGATTACGGGCGGCCATTCGTGCCGACGCACGCATTGACCTTCGTTGCGATCGTCGCGGCGGCCCTGATCGGTGCCGCCGCGCTGCAGGCGTGGATCGGCACGGGCGGCGTGTTCGCCGCCGCCGCATTCAGCGGTTTCGCCGACGTGCATGCAGCGACATTGGCGGTGGCCGAACTCGTTGCCGCGAATACGCTCGAGCCGACACCGGCGGCCCGCGCGATCGCCATCGCATTCACCGCCAACAACGTGTTCAAGGGCGTCGCCGCGTTCGCGGGCGGCAAGGAGTACTTTCTCCCGGTGGCGCTCGGGCTGGCCGCGATCAACGCGAGTCTCGTGCTCACGCTCGCGCTGCGCGCCTGATCCGGCAGTTTGTCGATCGTCGCCTCAGCGCACGATCAACACCGGCACCTTGCATTCCGCCAGCACGCGCGTCGCCACCGAGCCGAGGAACAGGTTGCCTGCAGCGGAGCGGCCATGCGAACCCATGACGATCATGTCGTAGCGCCCTTTCTCGGCGTACTCGCCGATCTTCTTCGCGATCGGCCCGGTCGCCACGACCTCGTTGAACGGCAGTTGCGCGCGTTTCAGTTTCGCGCGCAGATCCTTCAGCACGAGATCAGCGTTTTCGCGATGCAGGCGCGCCACCGTTTCCTCGCCCAACGTGGCGACGACGCGATCGAGCATCGGCATGTCGACGTGGATCACGTCCAGCCTCAGGTCCGGCGTCTGCCTGCGCAGCGTCGTCATCACGAACTTCGCGGCACGGTCGGAACACTCGCTGCCGTCGTAGCTGAGCAACACTTTCATCGCGTTTCTCCTAGCTTCGTGGATACGCCGTCACTTTGATGGAAGGCGCGCACCGGCGCTTGATCTCGATCAATTCCCGGTGTTGTCGCCGCGCGATCGATCCGCGTCGAATCACGCCGGGCGCGCCGACCGGTCTGACGCCGCGCGACCGCGGCGCATCGACGCGGAATCCCCAGCGGACACCCTGCCAAATTGACTTCGATCAAGAACGGCGGCTCGCGCTGAACTCAAAATCCGCCCGCGAGAAACTCAGCGGAGCGGGCATGGAAACGGTACGGACATACAACGACAAGGTCGTGCGACAGTTCACCGTCGCGACGATCCTCTGGGGCATCGTCGGCATGGCGGTCGGGGCGTTCATCGCCGCGCAACTCGCCTGGCCCGCGCTGAACTTCGACATTCCCTGGCTTACCTACAGCCGGCTACGGCCGCTGCACACCAACGCCGTGATCTTCGCGTTCGGCGGCTGCGCGCTGATGGGCACGGCCTTCTACGTCGTGCAGCGCACCTGCCAGGCGCGACTGTTCTCGGA
The DNA here is from genome assembly GCF_057139185.1 of Rudaea sp. Taxonomy (NCBI): domain Bacteria; kingdom Pseudomonadati; phylum Pseudomonadota; class Gammaproteobacteria; order Lysobacterales; family Rhodanobacteraceae; genus Rudaea; species Rudaea sp. Next base: position 61,114 of record NZ_DBNHDN010000040.1, read on the forward strand.
CAGGCTGGCCGCCTTCGTGTTCTGGGGCTGGCAACTGGTGATCGTCGCCGTCGCAATCACGCTGCCGCTCGGCATCACCCAGTCCAAGGAATACGCCGAACCCGAGTGGCCGATCGACATCCTGATCGCGATCGTCTGGGTTGCGTTCGGCATTGTCTTCTTCGGCACGATCGTCAAGCGTCGGGTCAAGCACATCTATGTCGCCAACTGGTTCTACGGCGCCTTCATCATCACGGTTGCGGTGCTGCACATCGTCAACAATCTCGCACTCCCGGTCGGGCTGTGGAAGTCGTATCCGGTCTATTCCGGTGCCGTCGATGCGATGGTGCAATGGTGGTACGGGCACAACGCGGTCGGTTTCTTCCTCACCGCCGGCTTCCTCGGCATGATGTACTACTACGTGCCGAAGCAGGCGCAGCGCCCGGTCTATTCGTACCGCCTCTCGGTCGTGCATTTCTGGGCGCTGATTTCGGTCTACATGTGGGCCGGCCCGCACCACCTGCAGTACACCGCCCTGCCCGACTGGGCGCAGTCGCTCGGCATGGTGTTCTCGCTGATCCTGCTCGCGCCATCGTGGGGCGGCATGATCAACGGCATGATGACTCTGTCGGGCGCATGGCACAAACTGCGTACCGACCCGATCCTGAAGTTCATGATCGTGTCGCTGTCGTTCTACGGCATGTCGACCTTCGAGGGGCCGATGATGTCGATCAAGACGGTCAACTCGCTCTCGCACTACACCGACTGGACGATCGGCCACGTGCACGCCGGTGCGCTCGGCTGGGTCGCCTTCATCAGCATCGGCTCGCTCTACTGCATGATCCCGCGCCTGCTCGGCCTGTCGGGCATGTATTCGACGCGCGCGATCGACCTGCATTTCTGGATCGCGACGATCGGCGTCGTCGTCTATATCGCCTCGATGTGGATCGCCGGCGTGATGCAGGGCCTGATGTGGCGCGCGACGAATCCCGACGGCACGCTGACCTACACCTTCATCGAATCGGTGGCGCAGACCCATCCGTTCTACATCACCCGACTCGTCGGCGGCCTGCTCGTGCTCAGCGGCATGTTCATCATGGTCTGGAACACCGCCAAGACCTGGGCGATGGCGCGCCAGCCCGTGGCGGCCGTGCCGATCCCGACCGTCGTCGCCGCCTGAGGAGCCCACCCGATGAATCACGCAATTCTCGAAAAAAATATCGGCCTGATGGCGGTGCTCGTCGCGGTCGTCATCGCGATCGGCGGCCTCGTCGAGATCGTGCCGCTGATGTTCCAGGCGCAGGTGATCGATCCGGCTCCGGGCCTCAAGCCCTATCCGCCGCTTGAACTCGCCGGCCGCGACGTCTACGTGCGCGAGGGCTGCTACAACTGCCATTCGCAGATGATCCGCACGCTCGCCTCCGAAGTGCAGCGCTACGGCCACTACTCGGTCGCGGGCGAATCGGTCTACGACCGCCCGTTCCAGTGGGGCAGCAAGCGCACCGGTCCGGATCTCGCGCGAGTCGGCGGCCGCTATAGCGACGACTGGCAGCGCGTGCACCTGACCAACCCGCGCGACGTCGTGCCCGAGTCGAACATGCCGGGCTTCCCCTGGCTGGCCGGCAACAAGCTTTCCGCGGACGACATCACGGCGCACATGCGCGGACTCGCGCGCCTCGGCGATCCCTACACCAAGGCCGACTTCGACGGCGTCGCCGCGGCGGTCGAAGGCAAGACGGAAATGGACGCGTTGATCGCGTACCTGCAGGGACTCGGCAAGTTCGGACCGAAGGAGACCCAACCATGATCACCGGCATCTTCACCGCCGTGCTGCTCGCGATGTTCCTCGGCATCGTCGTCTGGGCCTGGAGCGGCCGGCGTCGCGCCGATTTCGCCGCCGCCGCGCAACTGCCGTTCGCCGACGGCGGCGCCGGCAACCACTCGGAGCCGCAGGCATGAGCGCCTTCTGGAATTGGTACATCATCGCGCTCGTCGTCGCCAACGTCGTCGGCATCGTCTGGCTGCTGCTTGCGACCGCTCGACGCAAGCGCGGCGTGGTCGAGCAGGCCACGACCGGCCACATCTGGGACGAGGACCTGCAGGAACTGAACAACCCGCTGCCGCTGTGGTGGCTGGGCCTGTTCCTGATCTCGGTCGTGTTCACCGCCTGCTACCTCGCGTTCTACCCGGGGCTGGGCTCCACCGTCGGCGCGCTCGGCTGGACCTCGAACAAGGAAGTCGCCGCCGACCTCGACGAAAACAGACGCAAGCTCGAAGCGGTGTTCGCACGCTTCCGCGACCAGCCGATCGAACAGCTCGAGCGCGATCCGCAGGCCCAGACCCTGGGCCACAACGTCTTCGTCAACAACTGCGCGGCCTGCCACGGCTCCGACGCGCGCGGCGCGAAAGGCTATCCGAACCTGACCGATGGCGACTGGCTGTACGGCGGCACGCCGGATACGGTCGTGGCCTCGATCGCCAAGGGCCGCCACGGCACCATGCCGCCGTGGGCCGCGGTGCTCGGCGACCAGGGCATCGAGGAAGTCGCGAACTACGTGCTGACCCTGTCTGGCCAGAATGCCGATGCCGCACTCGCGGCGGCCGGCAAGGCGCGCTTCACGGCCACGTGCATCGCCTGCCACGGACCCGAAGGCAAGGGCAATCCGCTGCTCGGCGCGCCGAACCTGACCGACAACATCTGGCTTTACGGCGGCACGCTCGACGACATCAAGGCGTCGATCAGAAACGGACGCAGCGGAAGCATGCCGGCGTGGGAGAACGTGCTCGGCATGGACCGCGTGCGTCTCGCGGCGGCCTGGGTGCTCGCGCAGGCACCGCGCGCGGAGACCGCAACGGCTGCCGCACCTGCCGCGGGCGAGGCCGGACAACCGTGAACCGTATCGCCGCGCCACGCCCTGATCAGGAAGCGGATGGACGCATCGCGCTCGCCGGCGCGATCGCCTGGCCGTCGTTCTTCGCCGCGGGCGTGGCGACGATGGTGTTCTTCGCGCTGATCGATCCGAACGAGTTGTTCGACATCGCCTGGCCGCATGTGCGCTTGCCGCGCGAACTCGGCTACACGCTGGGCTTCTTCGTGTTCTGGGCCGCGACACTGGGCGCGAGCTGCTTCACCGCGCTGCTGCTGCGGCGTCCGCGGGACGATCGCGAATGAAGCCGCTGCCGAAGATCGCCCTCGTCGACGACTCGCTCTACGCCGCGCAGGCAAAGGTATACCCGCGCGAAATCGAGGGCCGCTTCGCGCGCCTGCGCACGCTCGCCATGTTCGTCCTGCTCGGCGTGTTCTACGTGTTTCCGTGGCTGCGCTGGGACGGGCGCCAGGCCGTGCTGTTCGACCTGCCGGCACGCAAGTTCTACGTCTTCGGCCTCACGTTCTGGCCGCAGGATTTCTTCTGGCTCGCCTGGCTGCTGATCATCGCCGGTCTCTCCCTGTTTTTCTTCACCGCGCTGGCCGGGCGCCTGTGGTGCGGCTATGCCTGCCCGCAAACCGTATGGACCGAGGTGTTCCTGTGGATTGAGCGAGCCTGCGAAGGCCGACGCAACCAGCGCATCAAGCTCGATGCCGCGCCGTGGAACGCCGAGAAGCTGCGGCGCAAGGGAACCAAGCAACTGCTCTGGGTCGGTTTTGCCGCATGGACCGGCTTCACCTTCGTCGGCTTCTTCACCCCGATCACCGATCTCGCCCGCGAAGCCGCGAACTTCTCGCTGAGCGGATGGGAGGCGTTCTGGATCGTGTTCTACGGTTTTGCCACCTACGGCAACGCCGGCTTCCTGCGCGAGCAGGTGTGCAAGTACATGTGCCCCTACGCGCGCTTCCAGAGCGCGATGTTCGACAAGGACACGCTGGTCATCTCCTACGACGCGGCTCGCGGCGACCCGCGCGGCGCGCGCAAGCGCAGCGCGGACCCGAAAGCGCTCGGCCTCGGCGATTGCGTGGATTGCGAAGCCTGCGTCCAGGTCTGTCCGACCGGAATCGACATCCGCAACGGCCTGCAGATCGAATGCATCGCCTGCGCCGCCTGCATCGATGCCTGCGACGATGTGATGGACAAGATGGATTACGCGCGCGGCCTGATCGGCTACACGACCGAGAACCGCCGCGCCGGCAAACCGCTGCATGTGCTGCGCTGGCGCACGCTGATCTACGGCGGCCTGCTCGCGCTGCTGATCGGCACGTTCGTCTGGGGCATCGTGCACCGCGCGCCGTTGATTCTCGAAGTGCTGCGCGACCGCAATGCGCTGTATCGCCGCGGCAGCGACGGCGCGATCGAAAACAGCTACACGGTCAAGCTCGTCAACAAGACCGAAGTCGCGCAGCGCGTGCGCCTGGCGGTCGCCGACGATTCGAGCGTACAGATCGTCGACGCGCGCGACATCACCTTGCCGGCGGGGCAGGTGACGAGCGTGCCGCTGACCCTGAGCGCGCCCGCCGGGCATATCCAGGGCAAGCAGACCATCAAACTCCAGGCGCGCAGCGACGATGACCGCATGGCAGTCGTGCAAAGCGCGCAGTTCTTTGCGCCGAAGGAACCATGACCATGCAAGACCGACCCGAATCGGGCAAGAACAAGGATGATTCGAATTTCCGTTTGCGTGCGAACGACGTGAATCGATGGTACCGCGTGCCCGAGGTGTGGCTGATCCTCGTGCTGATCGGCAGCACGATGGTCGGCTCGCTCGCCCTCGTCGCCACCGCGTTCGAACATCGCGACGACCTCGTCGTCGCCCACCGTCCGATCGCGAGCCCGTTGCCACCCTCGCACGCACAGCGTCCGGCGGACGACGCGACGCCCTGAGCGAAAACACCATGTCGGCGGCCTGCTTCCACTGCGGCGAAGCGATTCCCCACGGCGTCGCGCTCGATGCGTGCGTCAACGGCGAAGCGCACGCGGTGTGCTGCATCGGCTGCCAGGCAGCCGCGCAATGGATCGCCACGCTTGGCCTCGCCGACTACTACCGGTTGCGCAGCACGCCGGCAGGGCGCGCAGGCGCCGCCGTCGATTTCAGCGCATGGGACCGCGCGCAACTTCAGCGCCTGTACGTTCGTCATGCCGGCAACGGCAGCGCCGAAGTCTGCGTGCTCGTCGAGGGCTTGCGTTGTGCGGCGTGCGCCTGGCTGATCGATCGCGCGTTGCGCGACCTGCCCGGTGTGCGCGCGGTCGAGGTCAACCCGGGCGCGCGGCGCGTGCGCATCGAGTGGATGCCGGCGAACATGGCTTTGAGCGAGATGCTCGGCCGTATCGCCCGGCTCGGCTACACCCCGCATCCCTGCAACGCGCAGGCGCTGGACGCGCTCGACCAGCGCGAATCGCGCACCGCGCTCAAGCGCCTGATCGTCGCCGGCCTCGGCATGATGCAGGCGATGATGTTCGCGGTGACGCTGTACGCCGGCGCGTTCGAAGGCATCGATCCGGCCACGCGCGACTTCTTCCGCTGGATCGGGCTCATCGTCACCACGCCCGTGGTGATCTACGCCGCACAGCCGTTCTTCGCCGGTGCTGCACGCGAACTGCGCGCGCGCACGCTCGGCATGGACACCACGATCGTGCTCGCGATCACGCTGATCTATGTCGCCAGCCTGTACGAAACATTGCGCGGCGGTGGCGAGGTCTACTTCGATTCAGCCAGCATGTTCGTGTTTCTCCTGCTCGGCGGGCGTTATCTGGAAATGCGCGCGCGGCGCCACGCCGCCGATGTCGTCGATGCGCTCGCGCGCCTGCAACCGGCGCTGGCGCAACGCCGCAGCGCGGCGGGCGCGCCGGAAACGGTCGGAGTGCACGAGCTCGAGGCCGGCGATATCGTCGTTGTCGCCGTCGGCGTCGCGGTACCGGCCGACGGCATCCTGCTCGACGAAGCCTGCGAGGTCGACGAATCCCTGCTCACCGGTGAGTCCGCCGCGCGCACGCGCCGGCGCGGTGAAACCCTGATTGCCGGCAGCGTCGTGCGCGCGGGACCGGTCGAGATGCGCGTCGCCCACGTCGGCGCGGACACGGTGCTTTCCTCGATCATGCGCCTGATCGAGCGCGCACAGACCCGGCGCCCACGCGCTGCCCTGCTCGGCGACCGCATCGCCGCGCGCTTCGTCGCCGGCGTGCTCGCGCTGACCGTGCTGACCGCCGTCGCCTGGCTCTGCTTCGATCCTTCGCGCGCGTTCGCCGCGGCGCTGGCCGTGCTCGTCGTCTCCTGCCCATGCGCGTTCGCGCTGTCGGTGCCGGTCGCGCATCTGCGCGCGGCCTCGGCGCTGGCGCGCATCGGCGTACTCATGCCCGGGACCGATGTGCTGGAAAAGCTCGCGCGCGTCGACCGCGTGGTCTTCGACAAGACCGGGACGTTGACGCGCGACCGCCTCGAACTGGTCGGCATCGACGTCATCGGCGCGCGCGGCGCCGACGCATGCCTGCGCATCGCCGCCGCACTCGAACTCGGCAGCGCACATCCGCTCGCCACGGCGATTCGCGCCGCCGCACCCGCCGGTGCGACGATTCCGCGCGCGGAGATGTTGCAGACGATAGCCGGCGCCGGCATCGCGGGCTGCATCGACGGCCAGCGTTATCGTATTGGCCGCACCGAATTCGCACTCGGCCGCGCCGCGCCGGCGGCGACGGATGACGATGCCGTCGTGCTCGCCGACGCGCACGGGGCGCTCGCGCGCCTGCACCTGCGCGAAACCCTGCGCGACGAGGCCGCCGGCGCAATCGCGGTCCTGCGCGCGCAGGGCTGCAAGGTAGCCATGCTCAGCGGCGACAGCCAGGCACGCGCGGCCGCGGTGGCCGAGCGCCTTGGCATCGACGACTTCCGCGCGCGCGCGAAGCCGGACGACAAACTGCGTGCGCTGGAAGCCTGGCGCGCGTGCGGCGACACGGTCGCGATGGTCGGCGATGGCGTCAACGACGCGCCGGTGCTCGCCGGCGCCGACGTCGCGATCGCGCTCGGTGGCGGCACCCAGCTCGCCCAGGCCAGCGCCGACCTCGTCCTCGCATCCGACCGCCTCGACACGATTGCGACCGCGCGCACGCTTGCGCTGACCACCTTGCGCGTGCTGCGCGCAAATCTGTACTGGGCGATCGCCTACAACCTCTCCGGCATTCCGCTCGCCGCATTCGGCCTCGTACCGCCATGGCTCGCAGCGATCGGCATGTCGGCGAGCTCATTGTTCGTCGTGCTCAATTCGCTGCGCATCGCGCCGCCGCAGGCATCTTCGCCGCGCGCCGCGGACGCGGTACCCGCATTCGCCGAAGTGCTGCCCGCATGAACATCGTCCTTGTACTGATCCCGCTGAGCCTGGTCCTGCTCGCCGCTGGCGTCTCGGCATTCTTCTGGGGCGTCAACCACGCCCAGTTCGACGACCTCGACACACCGGCGCTGATGCCGTTGGCCGAAGATCCACCCGCACCGGCGCCGGATCGCGACGACGCATCGCCGAAATGATGCCCGTCTTCCCGCTGTCGACTGCGAACAACCCCGGCCCGCCGCGCGTGGCATGGTCTTGCGGGCACCGTGTCTGCCGTATGCCTGCCTTTCGCGCTGACGCGTCGGTGACTTGATCTGGATCAGGGCGGCACCCGGACCCGCCGGGCATGATCCCGGCATGGCCACGACCGCACCATCCGTTGCTCCCCTGTTCGATCCCGCGCTGGTCGCCCGCTGCGATGTTGCCGGGCCACGCTACACCTCGTATCCCACCGCGCCGAACTTCCACGACGGCTTCGAGGAGGAAGCGTTTCGCACCATCGCGCGCGCCTCGAACCAGGATCCGATCCCGCGCCGCCTCTCGCTCTACGTGCATGTGCCGTTCTGCGAAAGCCCCTGCTTCTACTGCGGCTGCACGCGCGTGATCACGCGCGACCACGGCAAGGCCGGCATCTATCTCGATCACTTGTATCGCGAGATCGAAATGGTCGCCGCGCTGTTCGACCGCGACCGTGCACTGGTGCAGCTGCACTTCGGCGGCGGCACGCCGAACTTCCTCGATGCCGCGCAGATGGGCGAACTGCTCGAGTCGCTTGCCCGGCATTTCTCCTTCAGCCGCGAGGCGGAACGCGAATTCGGCGTCGAAATCGACCCGCGCTGGTGCGATCCGGACTACGTGCGCATGCTCGCCGCACACGGTTTCAATCGCGTCTCGATCGGCGTGCAGGATTTCGATCCCGCCGTGCAGGCCGCGATCAACCGCATCCAGTCGGTCGAACAGACGCGCGCGGTGCTCGACGCGGCGCGCGCAAGCGGCTTCCGCTCGACCAGCGTCGATCTGATCTACGGCCTGCCGAAGCAGACCCTCGCTAATTTCCGTCGCACGCTCGAACAGGTCATCGAACTCGCGCCGGACCGCGTCGCGACGTACGCCTACGCGCATCTGCCCGAACGTTTCAAGGCGCAGCGCCGGATCCACGCCGCGGACCTGCCGAGCGCGGCGACGCGCCTCGACCTGCTCGGCCTCACCGTCGAGACGCTGACCGCGGCCGGCTACCGCTACATCGGCATGGATCACTTCGCGCGACCGGACGACGACCTTGCGCGCGCGCAGGATGCGGGCACTCTGCAACGCAATTTCCAGGGCTATTCGACCTGCGCCGACTGCGACATGATCGGCCTCGGCATGAGTTCGATCTCGCACATCGGCGCGAGCTTCAGCCAGAATGCGCGCGACCTGCCCGGCTACTACGCCGCGCTCGACGCCGGCCGCCTGCCGGTCGTGCGCGGGATCGAACTCGACGACGACGACATCCTGCGCGCCGACCTGATCCAGCAGCTGATGTGCCACGGCCGACTCGACATCGCCGCGTTCGAGGCGCGGCACCGCATCGATTTCGCCGTCTATTTCGCCGCCGAACTCGCGCGCCTGCGCGAACTCGCGCGCGATGGGCTGATCGCCGTCGAACCCGCACGCCTCGAAGTAAGCGCACGCGGCCGCTTCCTGCTGCGCAACATCGCGATGTGCTTCGACGCACATCTTCGCAAGCCCGACGCAGTCGAGGTACGCTATTCGCGGGCCTTGTAACCCGCCGACCTTCGGCGCGGAGGGAAACGCGATGAACCGGATCGACCGCCACGGCCGCCTCGCCGAGACCGACCCGATCGCCGACGACGGCGACGAACTGCGCTTTTGCTCGACCTGCGCGTTCGGCTCGGTCTGCCTGCCCGCCGGCGTCGACAAGAGCGCGCTGCAGGAACTGCACGTGCTCGTCGAACACGTCGGCCCCTATCGCAACGGCGCGCACATCTTCCGCCGCGGCGAACGCTTCGGCGCGATCTTCGCCGTGCGCGGCGGCGTGGTGAAAACCTGCGTCATCGACGATGCCGGCCGCGAACAGGTGCTCGGCTTCCACCTGCCCGGCGAAATGGTCGGCCTCAACGCGATCCATCCGGACAAATATCCCTGCGATGCGGTCGCCCTCGACACGGTCTACGTCTGCCGCTTTTCGTTCGCCGCGCTGACCACGCTCGCGACGAAGATCCCCGACGTGCAGCAGAAGCTGTTCCGCCTGCTCAGCGCCGACATAGGCAAGGCGACCACGCTGGCCGGCGACCACACGGCCGAGGAGCGCATGGCCGCATTCCTGCTCGATCTCGCCGCACGCTACGCGGCGCGCGGCTTCTCGGCGACGCGATTTCGCCTGGTCATGCCGCGCGGCGACATCGCCAACCATCTGCGCCTTGCCTCGGAAACGGTCAGCCGCGTATTGCGGCGGTTCTGCGACCGCGAACTGATCCGCGTCGACGGGCGCGAACTCGAACTGCTCGACCGCGACCAATTGCGTTGCATCGCGCGCAATCTGCTGCCGGAATGACCTATGGCGTCGCGACGCATGCCGCATGACCACCATGGCGCGTCTCGAACCACGCCGGAATCAAGCCGACCTGCGCAACGGTGTCGGCGTGGATGAACAGACGGGCGCGCGCCTGCCCCACCCCATATCGCATCGAGGTCACCCGCCGAGGGCAAATTCCAGCGGATCGAAACGGTCGGCGGTGTTCATCCGTATGTTGCGGAGTTGCGCCGTTTCGAGATGCGATGCATGGAGCTGCTCGGCGAAATAGCAGATCAGGATGGAACGACGGCGTGCGCCCGTGGAGTTCAGGCTACCCGCGTGCACCAGATCGGCATCAAACACCAGGATGTCGCCAGCCGAGCCTGAGAGCTGCACCGATCGCGACTCGTCGTTGAAATCGAATTGCGGATCACCCTGCGCCGGGCGATGGCTGCGGGGAACGATTCGGGTCGCGCCGTTCCCGGGGCCGTAGTCGTCGAAATACGCCAGGGCGTGCACCGTATCGCCAGACCGATGCGCTGACAGGTCGCGGTGCAGTTTCTGCAGTCCGCCACCCAGCAAAGGCTCGCGACCTTCCACCTGGGAAAGGAAAAACCGTTCGCCGATCAGCTCGCCGACCACGGCCAGCACCTGCGGCAGGCGGCACACCGCCTGCACATTGGAATCGAGGTCCACCAACGCGTGGCGCCAATCGGCTCCGCGCGGTACGGGCCATCGGTGCGACGGTTTCACGCCCGCATCGAACGAGGCGCGAAGTTCACCCAGCCATTCGGCCGGGATTGCCCGGCGAAGCAGCGCATAGCCATCTCGATGCAGTTGCTCGCGGTCGACCATGTCGCCCTCAATCTCACTGCCGATCATGCCGACCCGCCGGGTTTTTCCGGACCACGGCTCAGCCGAGAGTGGCCCAGCGCGTCTGCTGGATTGAGTTGTCGGGCATCATCAACGCTGCTGCTGCCCCTGTACTTGCCGCCGTGCGCCGCGTTACGCCACGCCCCTGGCACTCTTCAAACTCCCAAGGGTTATGGGCGCAGAACACCTCGATCTCGGGGTGATCCGCGGTCAATCTGCGCAACCGATCTTGATTGTGCAGCCGCAGCGAGCGATCTGTTTGAACCAACGCCTGAAACAGGCCGACCTGCCAGGCGCAGCGACGTTCCTCGCCCTTGACTTCGCGCGGATCAAAATACGCATCGCCGGCATGCAGCAGCCAGCCGTCCCGGGATTGAATGGCAACCCCGCAATGGCCCAGCGTGTGGCCGAACAACGGAATCATCAAGATTTCAGGCGGCAGGCCACGCAGCTCGCGCACCGCCTCGAACCCGAACCATGCTTCACCATTCCCGGCGTACGTCTCCGTGTCCAGCCCGTGGGCCCACATGGCGGGCAGGTAGCGATGCTTGTCGCGAAACGTTCGCCGCTCGGTGCATTGCTTCAATTCCGCCGCATGCAGGTGTACTTTGGCTTTCGGGAAATCCGACAAGCCACCGACATGGTCAAGATCCATGTGCGTCATCACGATGTGGCGCACATCGTCCGGGCTAAACCCTAGCGCGCGAATCTGATTGACCGCAGCCAGTGCCGGGTCCCGTTTCGGCCGCGCGTAGCCGTACACGAACGAGCGTGTCAGGCGCGAGGTCAAGTCGGCATAATCCTGTGTCCCCAAACCCGTGTCGACCAGAACGAGACCGCTGCGCGGGGTTTCGACAAGCAGCACGTGGCAACACAAATGCTTGCCGTGGATACGGAGCCGCTGGATGCAGGCGCAGGTCATGTGGTGGACGCGCGGCATGGATGGGCTCATGTCATTCATCTCCAACGGGTCATGAGTTGGCGGCGTTTTAACGTACCGACAACCCGGCGGGCAATCGTTGCGATGCCCAACGCACGAACTCAGCGGCGCGCGCAGCGCGTCGGCCGGATCGCGTTGTCAGGCCTGCGGTGCTCCTTGCGGCCCAACCGAATAGGAAAAAAGCGGACGATACGCGTACCGAAAGTGCCAGGCGAGCGCCGCCAAGACTGCTGCGTTGAGCGTGCCGAAAAGCCAAGCAGTGTCAAGCAGCGTGTCGGTGAAGAAAATGACGACTGCAACCGGAGCAAGGAGCACCAGGCCAAGTGGCGCGGTGCGATGGAAAAACAGCGCGCACGCCGATGCAACATAGGTGAAGGCGAGCAAGGGGAACATGAATCCCGTTTTGCCGAGAGCGGCCTGAAACGCTGCAGATGCATCGGCTACTTTTGGATGCGGCGCCGGAACCACACCCGCGAGCGACAACGCGAGATAGACGCCAACGAGCAGGTAGTACGCGGCGAACAAATAGCGAACAATACGCCAAGCAATTGAATCACTCACGACATATCTCCCTTGCCCCCGCGGGCCCAGCAGCTGGAGCCTCCGATATCTTCGGGGCGGTTCAGCCTGTTAGACCGCGCACGAAAGTGGTATTAGCGTGCCCGGTGGTAGCCAAAGTAGCTCAAGATAAGTCCAACAAGTATCAGGCAGAGTTCCAACGAGACAAAAAACCAGGAAGAGGGCTCTTTTGCGGCAGCGATATATCTTGTGGCGGTGAAGAGTCGCACCAGGCCTAGCGTGAGCATACCCCAACCAACTAAGGTATTCAGAACGCGCCAATCACGGGTCCAGCGATTGTGCGAAAGTACGATGGCAAGGCCAGCGATGAACATAAGCATGCCTGAGCTGTAAACTCCAGAAGGAGTTTGCTGGTCGTAAAGCGCCGGTTGAATAAACGGCAGTTCCGCAGCTACGACTACTGCAATGGAAGGTCCGAGCAATCTAGCCAGTTTTCTTGAAGCATCCATCAAAGATCCCGTGCGGTCCAACACCTGAGTTGAGCCGACCCATCCGAGGAGAGCCGGTTTGACGCCGCGACCGCGAAGCGGAATCGGCTTGAATTGTTAGAGCGTACCTATTGACGGCATGACAGTAACGACCTTGCCCTTGGCGCGGCCCTTTTCCACATAGGCGATCGCTTCAAGCGTATCGTTGAACTCAAAGGCGCGGTCGACTACCGGCCGCAATACTCCTGCGTCATAAAGGGAAGACAGCGCTTTCAGTTGCTCGCCATTGGCGCGCATGCAGAAGAACGAATAACGGACGCCCAATTTTTTGGCTTGTGCTCGTACGTTCCGGCTCAATATCCACATAACAGGCTTCAATAATGGCTGACCAAGCTGAGAAGCGAACGCAGTATCCGGAGGGCCAACAACGCTTATTGCCAGACCACCAGGTTTCAACACAGTCAGTGATCTTGAAAGGTTGTCTCCGCCAAGTGAGTCAATCACCACGTCGTAGCCAGAAAGCTGCATAGCGAAATTCGCGGTTGTATAGTCAATGATCTCGTCCGCACCAAGATCACGCAGTTTCTGCGCATCTTTTCCGTTGGCAGTTGTTGCAACGTACGCGCCTAGATGTTTTCCGAGCTGGATAGCAGTAGAGCCTAGTCCGCCTGCGCCAGCGTGGATGAGTACCTTCTGGCCCGGCTTGACTTGCGCTAGCTCAGCCAGTGACTGCCATGCAGCAAGCGATACCAGTGGAAGTGCGGCTGCCTCCTCCATTGTGAGTGAAGCTGGTTTTAAGGCCAGGTCCGCGTGATCAACTGCGATGTACTCCGCGAAAGTGCCGATGCGCATGTCGCGAGGACGCGCGTAGACCTCATCTCCGATCTTGCAGTTACGGACTTCAGAGCCAACGCCCGTCACGACGCCTGCAAGGTCGTGCCCAAGCACGAATGGGGTTTTGTACTTTAAGAGCTGCTTGAGCTCTCCATTGCGGACCCTTATGTCCAGTGGATTGATGCTGGCAGCACAAATCTGCACCAGGACGTCTCGAGGTCCAATGGTGGGGTCTGGCACTTTGGCGGCGCGGACGCCGCTCTTCCCATACTTGTCGACGACGAATGCCTTCATGCGCGCTCAACGCCTGAGTTAAGCCGCGCCGCGAAGCGGCGTCGGCTTGAATGATCGAATGGACTCCTCCCGCCGGTATATCGGCATCGAAGTGCCAAACTGAGTGTGCTGCATTCAGTTGACCTGACACGAGAGGAGTCCAGCATGCATGCTACGCCTGATTC
>NZ_DBNHDN010000041.1:0-21729 GCF_057139185.1 Rudaea sp.
TGTTCAAGCAGCAAGATCCAGAGCAGCAGAATAAGATTCTGCAGAAGCAACAGCGAAAGCAAAAACCATCAACCAACCCGGGGGCCACTCTCAACTAATCCGTGGTCCGAGAAAACCCGGCAGGTCACGTAGCCGTTCGATTGCCGAAGGCATCATGGATAAGGCTGTGAGTTCCAACGCTTCACCGTCGAGGCGCATCTGTGTGGCACGCGCGCAAATAGCCGAAACGATCTCATAATCATCGAGCTTCGCCGCAAGTTCGGCAGTCGTTATTCCCGCGAGAGCAGCAGCCTCGTCAACTCTAATTTTTTCGAGTTCAAGTAGGGCGAGCGCATCAATAACGGCGACCTGATTCATGCGGTGCCTTCCCTGTATTTATGGACCGCGTTACGGACCGTGGTCGCTGCGAAAGCTAGAAAAGTTTGCCTCTCTTCATTTGCCCGTTCGGATGCGTTCTTAAGCCGTTCGGCCACATCTTCGATACCCAGAGAAATCGCGCGCAGTGCTTCTAAATCGGCGCGAGCGAGTCGCTTGCGCCCGCACGTGTCTGCGGCCAACCCTTCGGGTGGGGTTTGCTTGGTCGAGCTGGTTAGGGCTTCCCGTAGCGCGTCGAGAACCAACAATTCGAGTCGGCACGTAATCTGCGTGCCGAACGATGTAGTCTCCTCATTCGACTTCTGGAGGTTGCGCTGCGCGTTCGCCAAAGCCGCTGAGAAAAATCTCAAAAAGCGGGTACGCGATAGACCTAAGTCGATCGCTCGATGATCCGGCGGCTCTGGGCGTTCAAGTGCGCGACGAATTGGCCAAATCGACCGCCGCAGCGCATCGTGATCCGCCGAGTAAAGCGCCAGCCACAAGGCGACCTTCACGGACGAATCGCTCATGCGGTTCGCACCTCGCGGTGGTCACGCAGCCAAGCAACGAGTTCAACCTCGTCGATCAGAACGCGCCGGCCGATACGTACGACACATCGGTTAAAGCCATTGGCTTCACGGTTGAAGAGAAGCCAACGAAGGCTGCCTTCTGTGAACGCCGGAAATTTTTTTGCCACATCCAGCACGGTTAAGAAATGCGGATCGTTTTGCATGATCGCCTCGCGTTGTAAACGTTGGGCGATCATGCCGACGCACACGGGTCCCGCTATCTGGCAGCTAGCACGATGGCTAGTTAGCTAGCAGGCTGGGGATTTTCGCTCTTGGCATCTTTGTTCCATTTTGTGCACCAGCCAGTTATCACTGCGGAGCTAGTTAACTCTGGCCATCGCTGCATGCACTCGGTCGCGAATTGCTCGTTTGTACGGAGCCTTGGATGCCTGCCAGCATAGCGCTCAAGCCATAGCTCATGCGCTTTGGCTTTCGCGATTTGCTTGGGGTCACGCGCCAACTTCGCCTTGGCACCGAGTTTTGCAAGCTCCGTTTTGCTCTGCGAAACACGCTTCTCTACTTCTTCGTCATAGCCGTCCAAGTGAGCAGCGTATTTGTTCAGCAGTTCTTTTTGCAATTCGCGTGCGATCAGATGTCGAAGAATTTGTTCGATCGTCACACTGCGAAGCGTGGAAAAGTCAAGTTTGTATACAGCGCTTACTAAGTTTGGCATAACCTCCATTGCCGATTGAACGCTTACCTTCTCAAGCTCTCGGTTTGTATGCGCGACAAACTTTCTCGCTACTTCGTCTGCGTGTTTTCTTTCAGTTTCCCAATAGTCTTGGGGAAAACCAGGGATGCCGTATGTATGCGGTCCGATTCCCGATTCATCACGGTCAGAATTTTTTTTCATCATGTTGCACGCCTTCTCTGTACCCTTCAAAGAACGCCACGGCGGCAGGTAAGGGGACCCCGCGCTCGGCTGGCCAGCGAATTGCGATGGTCCGAGTCAGCCCCGAATGCATCTTGACGCGATCGCTGCGATAGGTGCTATTGCCCAAAGGCCGCTTTGTTCATGCGCTCCAATACGCCGCGCGTGTGCCCTTCGGTCAAATGCGTGTAGCGCCGTACCATTTGCAGGGTCTTGTGCCCGAGCACTTCTGCAATCTCGGCTAGCGTACCGCCGTTCATGGCGATGTAGCTTGCGGCCGTATGCCTCAGGTCATGAAAATGGAAATCAGCCACGCGGGCGCGGGCGCAGGCTTCGGTGAACATCTTGCCAATTTCCAACGGCTTGCCGGTGTCGCCGAAAAACACTAGGTCGGCGTCCAGCCGCCGAACCTTGCCTTGCTCGACCAGTAGATCACGCGCGAAGCCGACAACCGGGACGGTGCGACGTTCGCCGTTCTTCGTTTGATGAAACGTCATCAAACCGCGCTGCATGTCCACGTCAGGCCAACGCAGATTGAGTAATTCACCCTTGCGCGCGCCTGTGGCGAGTGCGCAGACGACGAGGGTATGCAGTGCCGCGCTATGGGCCTTGCACTCGCGTAGCAGCGCGGTGCGCTCGTCGTCGCTCAGGAATCGCACACGCCCGCGCGGTTCCGTCAGCTTGGGAATGTCGCGACACGGATTCTCGACCCTCATCGCGAAGGCGCGGCGTCCAATATTGAACACATGGCGAAGGGCGGCCATATACTTGTTAGCGGATGCAGGGGCAAGCTTGCGGCCACCTTTGCCCGAGCGCTCTAGCAATCGCCTGCGAGTAGCGACGATACGCCCCGCGTCGATATCGGCTAGTACGTGCGCTCCGAGTTCATCGCGCCAGAAGTTCAGCGCCATGCGCGTGTTGTGTTTCGTGCGAATGCCGGAGGAGGGCAGATATTCGGACAGATAGCGGTCGATCAGTTCGGCGAGCGTGATTCGCTTCGCGGCGACTGTCTGGAAATAGCGACCCTCGCGGATCGCGGTTTCAGTCTCGGCAGCCCATCGCTTGGCGTCGGTCAGACGATCGAAGGTAGCGCTAGCAGCGGGGTAGCCGCGAAGCCTCAGCTTGACTCGGTAGGACGCGCTTTCTGCGCCTTCGCGCTTTTCGATAACTGCCATTTTTCGTACCTCGCGGCCAAATATTGGGAATCACTGTCCCAAAAGTGTCCCAAGTACGCAATAGCCCAAGATGCGAAATTCGTTAAGTTATTGATTTATATGGCGGCCCCGACACGATTCGAACGTGCGACCTTCCCCTTAGGAGGGGGACGCTCTATCCAGCTGAGCTACGGGGCCCCGCTCCAATAGAATACCGTATCGCGCGCGACGCCACTCCTCTCTCCCCCAACAGCTTCATCGCTGGAGGAGAGGGCACGGGGTGAGGGGGCAATGCCGGTCAGGCCTCACTCAGCGCTGCGTTGTGGTAGACCTCCTGCACATCGTCGAGATCTTCAAGCTTGTCGAGCAGGTCGAGCAGGGTTTCTTCGGCTTCACCCGAAACGGCGACGCGGTTTTCCGGACGCCAGACGATATCGGCGCGCGTGGGTTCGAGCTTCGCTGTGAGCAGTGCTTTTTTCACCGCCTCGAAATTCTCCGGCGCGCACAGCACCGTGCTTTGGCCCTTCTCGGTCTGCACGTCATCGGCGCCTGCGTCGAGCGCGACTTCGAGGACTTTCTCCTCACCCGCGGCATCGGGCGTGGTGAACACGAGTTCACCAAGGCGCTTGAACTGGAATGCGACCGAGCCCGAGGTGCCGAGATTGCCGCCGTGCTTGGTCAGCGCGCTGCGCACGTCGGCGACGGTGCGCTGCTGGTTGTCGGTCATGCAGTCGATGATCAGGGCGACGCCAGCCGGGCCGTAGCCTTCGTAGCGCAGCTCATGCAGGTCGGCGGCGTCGGCGCCGCTCGCGCGCTTGAGCGCGCGCTCGATCGTGTCGTTCGGCATGCTCACGGCTTTCGCCTTGTCGATGCCGGCGCGCAGGCGTGCGTTGCTCGCGGGATCGGCGCCCAGGCGCGCGGCGATCGTGATCTCGCGGATCAGCTTGGTGAAGATCTTGCCGCGGCGCGCGTCTTCGGCGTTCTTGCGGCCTTCGATGCTGGGGCCTCTGCCCATGGGGATACCTGCAGATTGACGGGTGTGGGTATTTTATCAGCGCTGCCCGCGATTGCCTGCGTCCCGGGGCTCGGGGTAGACGAATGGCGGACAAAAGAAAGGCCGAGCTGGGCTCGGCCTTTCTTTCGAACAGGACGGAAATCAGGCGGCCTTGTCGCCCTTCTTCTCGTCTTCCATCAGCTTGTCGACGAGGTTCGCCGGCACCTCGGAGTAGCTGTCGAACTCCATGGTGAAGGTGCCGCGACCGCGCGTGGCCGAGCGCAGGAAGTTGATGTAGCCGAACATTTCGGCCAGCGGCACGTAGCCCTGGACGAATGCCTGCGGGCCCTTCTGGCCCTGATCGCTGACCGTGCCGCGACGGCGGTTGATGTCGCCAATCACGTCGCCAAGGAACTCGGCTTCGGTCACGACTTCGAGCTTCATCATCGGCTCGAGCAGCTTCGGCTTGGACATCTTGTGCGCTTCGCGGAAGGCGGCCTTGCCGGCGATTTCGAACGCGAGCGCGGACGAGTCGACGTCATGGAACTTGCCGTCGATCAGGCGCGCCTTGAAGTCGACGACCTCGTAGCCGGCGATCTGGCCCTTGCGCGATTCCGTCTTGACCGCGAATTCGACCGAGGGGATGAACTCGCGCGGAATGCGGCCGCCGACGATCTCGTCGACGAACACCACACCCGTACCGGGCTCGCCCGGCTCGAAGATCATCTTCACTTCGGCGAACTGGCCCGAACCGCCGGACTGCTTCTTGTGTGTGTAGGTGTGCTCCACCTTGTTGCCGAACTTCTCGCGGAAGCTGACCTTCGGACGGCCCATGTTGGCCTCGACGCCGAGCTCGGTGCGCATGCGGTCGATGGTGATCTCGAGGTGCAGCTCGCCCATGCCCTTGAGCACGGTCTGGCCGGTTTCCTTGTCGACTTCCAGGCGCAGGGACGGGTCGGCCTTGACCATCTTGTAGAGCGCCGTCGACATCTTGTCGACGTCGTTGCGGCTTTTCGGCTCGACCGAGACGCTGATGACCGGGTCGGGGAAGCGCATGCGCTCGAGCAACACGGGCTGGGCCGGATCGCACAGCGTGTCGCCGGTCTCGGTTTCCTTCATCGACACGAACGCGCAGATGTCGCCGGCACGCACTTCATCGATTTCCTTGGTCGCGTTCGCCTGCACTTCGACGATGCGGCCGATACGCTCTTTCTTGTCGCGCGTCGAGTTGAGCAGGGTGTCGCCCTTCTTGATCACGCCCGAGTAGACGCGGGTGAAGGTGAGCGTGCCGAACTGGTCGTTGATGACCTTGAACGCGAGTGCGCGCGCCGGCGCATCGTCACGCACCTCCTGCTCGCCGACGACGTTGCCGTCGACATCGACCATCGAAATGCCGCCGGTTTCGCCCGGGTATGGCATGTAGTCGATGACGCCATCGAGCAGGTGCTGCACGCCCTTGTTGCGGTAGGAGGAGCCACAGAAGATCGGCACGAGCTTGTTCGCCACGCAGCCCTTGCGGATGCATTCCTTGAGCTTTTCCAGCGACGGCGCTTCGCCGGTCGTCAGGTAGGCTTCCATCGCTTCGTCGTCCATTTCGACGGCGCTTTCGATGCTGGCTTCGCGCAGGGACGCCAAGTTCGCCACCCATTCCTTGTCGACGGCGTTGGTGAAGGCCTTCACTTTCGGATGGTTGGCGATCTCGTTCAGCGGGATCGTCTCCCACTGGCTGTCCTTGTCGTTACCGAGCCAGATGTAGCCGCAGTTGGCGATCAGGTCGGCGATGCCGATGAAGTCGTCGTGGCTGCCGAGCGGCACTTCGCAGATCACGGCATTTGCGCCGAGGCGCTTGCGGATGCCGTCGACGGCATTCTTGAAGTTCGCGCCGGTGCGGTCCATCTTGTTGATGTAGCACATGCGCGGCACGCGGTACTGGTCGGCGAGGCGCCAGTTGGTTTCGGTCTGCGGCTCCACGCCGGCAACGCCGTCGAACACGACGACCGCGCCGTCGAGTACGCGCAGCGAGCGGTTCACCTCGATCGTGAAGTCGACGTGTCCCGGGGTGTCGATGACGTTGACCTGGTAGCCCTTCCACTCGGCCGAGACCGCGGCGGACTGGATCGTGATGCCGCGCTTGCGCTCCTGCTCCATGTAGTCCGTCGTGGTCGAGCCCTTGCCGTCCTTCGTGTCGTGCACGTCGACGATCTGGTGCTTCTTGCCGGTGTAGTAGAGGATGCGCTCGGTCGTCGTCGTCTTGCCAGCGTCGATGTGCGCGATGATGCCGATGTTGCGATAGAGCTTGATGTCTTTGTTGCGGGCCATGGTGGTAACTCGAAGGTTGGAACTGGAAGATTGAAAGTACGGAGTGTTCGGAAATGCAACGGCCCGCGGCAACCGGGGAAGGAGGCCGAAGGCGGATGAAAGTCGTTTGACGTCGCGCGGCGAAAGATCCCGCGCGCGACGCATCGATCGCGGTTGTCGAATCGTACAACCCGCTGATTATACCGGATTTGGCAGAAATTTGTGCGGCGAAAGCGCGTCACTGCCCCCGGCTTTGGGTGCGATCGAGTGCCGGCGAAGCGATAGCCGATGCCGACTCCGGCCGAGGCGCCGATCGAGTCCGCGCTTCCCGGGCAAGTTCGCGGGCAAGCTCCATCGTTGGGTGCAGCCGGAATTTACCCGTGGTCGCGCGCGCCGGGCTCCTGGCGTCCGGCCCAGGTTACTTGGCCAGCGCGAACTCGAGATTGCGCTGCACGCGCGCGCGCTGGTCCGCCGGCAGGCGCGCGTCGGCGAGCAGTTCGCGGCACAGACGCAGGCTTTGCTTGCGTTCGCCGCACCAGTACAGCGCGACGGCGAATTCGTCGCGTGCACGCCAGTCGTAGACCGGGCGATCGATGAACAGCACGTCGTTCGGCAGCGGCATGTTCGCGGCGATGCGGGCGAAGTCTCGGGCCACTGCGAAGCGGCGGTTCAGGCGATTCCAGCGCGCGAATTCGCATGCCGCCTCGGCGCGCGTCGGACGGTAGTCGTACGCGTCTAGGTAGGCGAAGGCGATCTCGGCGGGCGCGGCACCGATGCGTTCCTTGAGTACGGCGATCTGCAGTTTGGAAAAGTATACTTCTTCGACCCAGCCGCCCATCGCGACACGTGCCTCGTAGGCGGCGATCGATTCGTTGAGATCGCCGGCATCGCGCAGGCTCTGCGCGAGATAGAACGTGTAGCGCGCGTTGTCCGGCTCGTCCTCGAGTGCCTTGCGCAACACCTCGGCGTCGCGCGTGAATTTCTCGCGCTGGGTCAGCTGGCTGCGCGCGCCGTCGGTATGCACGCGGATGCGCAGGCCTGGCAGGTATTGCGCCTGCGCTGCGTGCGCCGAGTTGAGCGCCTCGTGCAATACGCCACGCCAGACCCAGTCTAGATCGAGGCGCGGCAACGCGACGCGGCGATAGCGCGTATCGCCGTAGACGAGTTCGAGCATGTAGCCTGGCGCGTCGAGTTTCGGATACTTGAAGCCGGCATCGGCCTCGAGCACTTCGTCGGCATCGATGATCAGCGCGTAGTCGCCGTGCTTGCGCGCAAGCGCGAGCACTTCGTTGCGGTTGCTGGCGAAGTCGACCCAAGGCCGCTCGATGAGTTCGCCCGGCACGCCCTCCATCGCGCGGCGCACGAGGTCCTGAGTGCCGTCGCCGGACCCGGTGTCGGCGATCGCCCACGAGTGTACATAAGGGCGTACCGAAGCAAGGCAGCGCTCAATCACGGAGGCTTCGTTCTTGACGATCATCGAAAGGCAGACGCGCACGACAGCAATGTTCAACGGCTGATGAGGGGGAGGATGTTTCCATTCGGCATCGAACGATGTCAATCGTCGCCTATGCGCCTGCCGCAGATGCGGCAGGTGACGCTGCGATCCTCTCTGCCGCTCCGATTGCGCAGGGGGGTTCGAGTGCATCGCCAAGGTAATCGTGCTCGGCCCGCCCCGGGGCTGCGGCGCGAAGGGTGGACGTCCGTTGTCCGTGGATCTTCAGTGGAAATGGGCCGGGCCGACGAACAACGTCGAGGGGTCGCTGATGGCCTCGGTCAGTATCAGCCCATTCGAACCGTCGATGGCCGTGGTTGCTCCGGCTCTCGTCGTGCCGCCGTCGCCAACCGGCCAATCCCGGAAATAGCTCGGATCAGCGAATGGCTGACCGACTTGTGCCGTCAAGGAAATTCGGCATCCCCCCGCCCCCGGCACGGAGGTGGGCGTTGCCGACTTCGAAACGGCCGACCGTTCCGATGCATCGTCTTACCAGATTGCGCATATGTGAATTGCGTCACGTACGTAGACCAAGCCGGAGATGCGAAAGCGGGCGCGATCTGCCAAGTCGATCGATTGCATTCGATGCAACGGCGAACGACATCACGTTCACAATGGTCTTGGTTCCCTATGATCGGCGTGCTTCCGATTTTTTGACGTGACCTCGCCAGGTTTTCAGGGGGCTTGGCTGGTCACCGGGGAAATATAGCCATGACGTACCAGCCCTATCGTCCGCCAACATCGGACTCCGCATTCCATCAATCGGATCGCGAGTCCTGCCGCGTCGATTCCACACCGGCCTCCCATCGGCAGCAACATGCCGGAGGCGCCGGCGGACTGCATCAGGATCACGGCTCGGAACAGGATTGGTGGAGTCGTCTGAGCCGGACCCAGATCGACATGCTCCGTCCCCTGTCGGCGCAGCTGTTCGAAAAACTCGACGATACCCTTTTCGATCGTTCCGGCTCCTCGTTCCAGCAATTTTTCGAAGGCATGCGCATCTTGCGCAAAAATCGCGATGCGCTGCTCGAAGGCTGGTTCTACCGTATCGACGAAGCGTGGAACAGCTTGAAACCTCAGGCGCCGGGAGCATTCCGACCGCGTCTGGTTTCCGCCGACGGTGCGGCCGTCGAGCAAACGCCGGGCGGTGAGTTTGCACTGATCGACGAGGTCACGCTCGAGCGCAAGTTGGCCATCGACAGCGCGGTTGCGCGCGGCCTGTCCTCGTGTCGCATGGAACTGCCACCGTTGTGTCATCGCCTGGCACTTTTGCGCAAGGGCGCCGAAGTGAGATCGGAAGAAGTACCCGCTGCTCCCCATCTGCTCGTGCAGACCTTTGCGAAGTCGCTCGACGAGGTGCAGAACCTGCCGGTCGAGGTAGCGCTGATCGTGTTCAAGTTGTTTGATCGCGTGGTGATCAATGCGGTCGATACGGTTTGCAAGGAATTGAACCGGATTCTCGTGGCGGGCGGGATTGCGCCGCGCTGGACCTGGGCGCCGTCGTCGCCCCCGCGCTCGTCCGTCGCGCGTCCAACGCCGCGGACGGCATTGCCGGCAGCGGCAACCGAAACGTGGGATGACCAATCCTGGTTGGAAACCGTCCCCGGACTCGAGCAGGTTGTGCCGGCCACCGGTATGCCGGCGCCGTTTGCTGCTGCATCGGTTCCCGCATGCGCACGGCAGGAGTTTGCCGAAGTCGTCGAGCAGGAACGATTGACCGCCTCCGTTCGCGCCCTGCTTGAGCATCGGCGCGTGGCGCGGTATACGGCGTCGTTGGCGCAAGCCGCCGGACGGATGATTCCTGGCGTCGACGCGCAGGCAATGCCGGCGCACCGGAGCATGGCTGCGGAATGGGGTGCGGTTGCCTCCGCCCCGGCCTCGCGCCCGTTGGAGTTGGAAACCCTGATGGAAGTACTGGCATCCCTGCCGTCGCCTGCGCTGCCTTCATCCTGGCTGGGCGAGCCGGAAGAAGCGATTTGGGATCCAGGCCAGCTCAAGAACGAGCTAAGCCAATCGTTGCGCAGGCGCATGCACCCGCGCCAGGGTGTTGCGGATGCGCGTGGCAGCGTGCCGATGCACGTCGAAACCGCGGATGTCGACATGCCTGACATCGTGTTCGGCGAGCATGAGGACGTCATCGACATGGTTGCGATGATGTTCGGCTTCATCCAGCAGGACCAGGCGCTGCCGGCAGCAGTACAGGCCTTGCTTTCGCGTCTGCAATTGCCGTATCTGCGCCTGGCGTTCAGCGAGCCGCAGATGTTCTTCGATGCCGAGCATCCCGCGCGCGCTTTGATGGATCGTCTGGCCGAGGTCGGCAAGGGTTGTGCGCCAGACAGTCCGATGCTCGCCGAGAAAATGCTGAAAATGCATTCGCTGGTCGGACGCATCGTGGGCCAGCACGACGTCACGCGCGCGTTCGTCGAGCAGGAGTGGACGAAGTTTCGCGCCTGGTCCGATGCGCTGGAGCAGCGCACCGCCGAGCGCGAGCGCGATCAGGTATCGGCGTTGATTGAAGATGAGCTGCCGGCGCGGGAAGTCCAGGCAGCCGAGCCGGCAACGCCGGTCGACATTTTCACCACGCAATCCGGCGTCGCGTGCGCATCCGTTGCAGCGAACGAGCCCATGCCCGTGCAGGCGCCGATGGTGGAGGTGAACCTGCTCGCGTCGGCGCAGACGAAGCCGGAGTCGAACTCCTCGTCCACGCGCGAGCATCTCCACCAGGTCCGTCTCGACGTGACCGCACGCATGCGCGAACGGTTCGAAGACAAGGTGATGCCGGAAGGATTGCACCATGCGCTGTCGCTGCTCTGGGTCAATCATCAGGTGCGGATCCGGGAGGAGTTCGGCGAGCGGTCCTATGAGGCATCCTGGCTGGATCGACAGCTCGATGCGGTGGCGGCCCTGTTTACGGCGAAACCGGATGGCAGGACGCAGGAACAGTTTGCGCAGGACTGGCCCGGCATCGAGCGCGCCTGGAGCCGGGTGCTGGCCGAAGGTCCGGCGCCGGTCGAAGCGCGCACAAGCTGGATCGCAACGTTCCGACGTTGGGCCGAGACCCGGATTGGTATTACCGTCGCCGATCCTTCGTCAAGCTGGAACTGGCTGGAAGGCTTGACTGCTTCGGAACCTGCACCTTCGGACGAAACGCGTGGACCGACTTCCCCAGTCGCGGCATTGCACGCGGGGGCGGAGCAGGCCGACGAGTCCGCGGCAGGCACGGTTCCGGCATTGACCTCGACGCAGCCGCCCATTCCTGGCCCCAGACAGCCACTGCCCCAGTCGACTCCAGCGCGCTGGACGGTTGGTGACTGGATCGAGTTCAAGGATGGCGCTGCGACCGCAACCACCGCGCAATCGGAATCCACCAGCGCACCGAGCCGCGCCGGGCGTGGCAAGGTCTCCTGGATCGGTTCCTTCACCGGGCGTACCATTCTGGTAAGGACCGACGGTACCCTGTGGCGTGAAGAGGACAGGGCCGAGTTGGACGGCCTGATCGATAGCGGCCTCGCTTTCATCATTCCGCGCGAATCCCTGTTCAACCGCTCCATGCAATCGATGTTCGACAAGCTGCGCGAAGGCGTCGCCAGCATCGGAACCTGAACCCGATCTGCCAGGGCCCGGCTGCCCGGCTGCAGCTTTTCGCGAGCGCCGCCATCATCCGGCGGCATCGGTGCGGGAGGTCCGCTTCGCGCCGGAGTACAGCGACTCAGTCAGGCGTGCGCTCTAGCCGATGCGCAGCACGCTGTCCTGTTCGTACCAGTCGCCGAGAACGATGCGCTCGGCCTTGCGGCCATCCAGATCGAACGTGTGCGTGGCCGGTCGGTGCGTATGGCCGTGGATCAGTTTGTGCACGCCGTGGGCGCGCATCGCTGCGGCGACTGCGTCTTGGTTGACGTCCATGATCTCCGGTTTCGCCGCGGAAGTGTGCCTGCGGCTTTCGCTGCGCGCCTGCGCGGCGAAAGCGCGACGTTCGCCGAGCGGCTTGGCGAGAAACTGTTGCTGCCAGCGCGGATCGCATACGAGCGCGCGGAATTTCAGATACTCGACGTCGTCCGTGCATAGCGTGTCGCCGTGCGTCAGCAACACGCGCTCGCCATCGAGTTCGATCACGTCGGGATCGGCCAGCAGGGTCATGCCGGCGCGGGCCGCGTAGTCTTCGCCGAGCAGGAAATCGCGGTTGCCGTGCATGAAGTACACCGGCACGCCCGAATCACGCAGCGCGCGTGTGGCCGCGGCGACGCGTGCAGGCAGTTCAGTATCGTTGTCGTCGCCGATCCAGACTTCGAACAGATCGCCGAGTATGTAGAGCGCGTGCGCATCGCGCGCCTCGCCGGCGAGCAGGATGGTATACAAATCCACGATATGCGGACGTTGCGGGTCGAGATGCAGGTCGGAAATGAACAGGGTGGGCATCGGGGGTCCGCGGTGCGCGGTCTCGCGTGTCTGCACAAGGCCGCGCAACGAGTGCGGCTTACGGCAGCAGTTCGACCTTGTCGATCGTCACCGGTGTCGTCGGCACGTCGCTTGAAAACGGACCCGCGGCGCCGGTCGGGATCGCGGCGATCTTGTCGACGACCTCGCTACCCTTGATCACCTTGCCGAACACCGCGTAGCCCCAGGTGGCCGGACTCGTGTCGCTGGTGTAGTCCAGACGCTTGTTGTCGACGAGGTTGATGAAGAACTGCGCGCGTGCCGAGTGCGGGTCGGGCGTGCGCGCCATCGATACGGTGTACTTGAGGTTGGACAGGCCGTTGTTTGCCTCATTGCGGATCGGCGCGCGCGTCTTCTTTTCCTGCAGGTCCTTGGCGTAGCCGCCACCCTGGATCATGAAGCCGGGGATCACGCGGTGGAACACCGTGCCGTTGTAGAAGCCCTCTTTCGCGTACTGGACGAAATTCTCGACCGACTTCGGCGCCTTCTCCGCATTGAGCTCGATCGTGATGTCGCCCTGGCTGGTGTGCAACACGGCCTCGCCGGCAGTTGCGGCCGTCGGCGCGGGCGCGGCGGATTTGTTCGCCGGAACGGCGACGGCGGGTTTCGCCACGGCGGGCTTGGTCGCAGGCTGTGCGGCCGGCTTGGCCGGCGCCTGGGCGAGCGCGAGCGGAGCGACGGCAAGGAAGGCGAGGCCGAGCAGGAAAGAACGGGTCATTGCGGGAAACTCCGGATGCGAAAGGCCGTCATGATAGCCGGACGCGGAGGGCGCGCACAGTCGCGCGCGACGGCGGTTCAGGCGGGGATCTTCTCGCTGGTCCTGACCTGCAGCTTGATGTCGAGGTGCTTGAGATAATCGCGCTCCTGGTCGAGGTCGGTGCGCGTCAGCGGATGCGCGTCGAGCCAGGACTCGGGCAGGCGCAGTTGCAGGGTTCTGTCGTCGAGTTTGAGCGCCAGCGGCGGCAGTGGCTCGGGCTTGCGCGCACGCTGCAGCAGCACGGCGAGGCGCAGTAGCGCCGTGACGCGCGCGGTCGAGCGGCGCAGGCGCTCGGGGGCGATGTCGATGATGCTCTGGTCGGGCTTGCGGCGGTGGCAGCGCAGGATGATCGCGAGCACGATCTGCTCGTGGCGGGCGAAGCCGGCGAGATCGGAGTTCTCCACGATGTAGGCGCCGTGGATGTGGTGCTGGCTGTGCGCGATCGCCAGGCCGATCTCGTGGATCTGTGCCGCCCAGACCAACCAGTCGCGCTCGTCTCGGCCGAGCTGCCAGTCGACTGCGATCGAGTCGAACAGCGCCAGTGCGGTTGCCTCTACGCGCGAGTTGTGGGCGCGGTCGACGCCGTAGCGCTGGGCGAGCGCGGCGATGCTCGCGATGCGCGGATCGCGGTGCTCGGCGCGGCCGACCATGTCGTAGAGCAGGCCTTCGCGCATCGCCGTTTCGCAGACGCGCATCTGGCGGATGTCGAGCGCGTCGAACGCGGCCTCGAGGATGGCTACGCCGCCGGCGAACACGCCGACGCGATCCTCGGCCAGGCCGGGCAGGCGGATTTTGTCGATGCTGCCGGCGGCGAGCAATGCGTCACGGATCTTTTCCACAGCGACGCGCGAGATTCCGGTCTCGCTCCAACCGCAGGCCTGGGCGACGTTGCCGATCGCCTTCGCCGTGCCGCTCGATCCGATCGTTTCGCTCCAGCCGTGCGCGC
Source organism: Rudaea sp. (assembly GCF_057139185.1). NCBI lineage: Bacteria > Pseudomonadati > Pseudomonadota > Gammaproteobacteria > Lysobacterales > Rhodanobacteraceae > Rudaea > Rudaea sp. Next base: position 13,870 of record NZ_DBNHDN010000041.1, read on the forward strand.
GATAGTCGGCGGCGAACTGCTGCAACTCGACCGAAATTTCGCTCTGCGCGCGCTGCCAGCGCTTCGCGCTGAGCTTGCCGTCGTCGAAGAAGCGCATCGTGCTCGCGACGCAACCCATCTGCAGGCTTTCCTTCTCCAGCGCCTCGAAGCGTTGGCCGATGATGAACTCGGTGCTGCCGCCGCCGATGTCGATGACAAGGCGGCGTTCGGCCGATTCGGGAATGCCGTGGGCGACGCCGAGATAGATCAGGCGCGCTTCCTCGCGACCCGAGACGACTTCGATCGCATGGCCGAGCGCTTCTTCCGCGGGCCCGAGGAACATGCCTGGCACGGCGAGGCGGCGCACGGTGTTGGTCGCCACCGCGCGCACGCGCTCGCGCGGCAAACCCGACAAGCGCTGGCCGAAACGCGCGAGACAGGCGAGCGCGCGATCGCGGCGCGCGTCATCGAGGCTGCCGTCGCTACGCAGGCCGGCGGCCATGCGCACGCTGTCGCGCAGGCGATCGATCACGCGCAACTCGCCGTGCTCGTACCGCGCAACGACGAGATGGAAGCTGTTCGAGCCCAAGTCGACGGCGGCGAGCAGTTCGCCGTTGCTGATTTTCTGAGTGCGGCTGTTGCTCACGTCTGTTTCGCCACCAAGCATCCCGTGCAAAAGATCGCAAATCGTAGCGGGCTCGCGCAAGCGAAATATGACAGCGCCGGTCGGTTTGCGCGTATCATGCTCGGCGTCTGCACCAAGTCGTGCCGAAAGCCGCGCCGCATTCCTTATGGATTCCCCTACGCCGATCCCGCATCGCGGCTTGCTTGCGGGCCTGCTCGCCGCTCTGGCGATGCTCGGGCCGTTCTGCATCGATGCCATCTTCCCGGCATTCCCGGCGATCGCGCGGCGTTTCGATGCGGGCGCGGTCGCGATGCAGCAGACGATCAGCGTGTATCTGTTCGCCTACGCGGCGCTGTCGTTGTTCGTCGGCGCGATGTCGGACGCGTGGGGGCGGCGTGCGATCATCCTCGTGGGGCTTGTCGTGTTCTTCGCCGGCACGGTCGGCTGCGCACTGGCGCCGTCGATGCAGGCGTTGCTCATGTTCCGTGCGCTGCAGGGCATGAGTGCGGGCATCGGCATGATCGTCGGCCGCGCGATCGTGCGCGACTGCTTCGAAGGCCCGCACGCGCAGAAGCTCATGGCACAGATCAGCCTGATCTTCGGTCTCGCGCCGGCGCTCGCGCCGGTCGTCGGCGCCTGGCTCGTTGCCTGGGATGGCCGCCCGTTTGCCGCACCTCCGGCCGGCCTGGTCGGCTGGCATGCGCTGTTCTGGGCGCTGGCCCTGTTCACGCTCGCGTTGATCGGCCTGTGTCTCGCGGTGCTGCCGGAGACGCATGCGCGCGACCGTCGCGTCGCCTTCCTGCCGGGCACGCTGTTCGCGAACTATCGCGGCATCATCACCGACCACCAGTTCGTCGCGCTCGCGCTCGCGCTGACGTTCAACTCGGCCGGATTCTTCGTCTATATCGCCAACGCGCCGACGTTCGTGCTCGGCATTCTCAAGCTCGACCAGAACCATTTCCCGTGGCTGTTCGTGCCCGCGATCAGCGGTTTGATGCTCGGTGCGTTGCTGACCAGCCGCCTCGCCGGTCGCGTGCCGGTGCGCACGCTCGTCGGCGCCGGTTACGTCGTCATGCTGGGCGCCTCGCTGCTCAACCTCGTGGCCGCGTTCGCCGTGCAGCCCGCGCGCGTGCCATGGACGGTGCTGCCGATCGCGATCGGCGCGATCGGCGTCAATCTCGTCGCGCCCGCTCTGAACCTGCTCGTGCTCGACCGCTTCCCGGCGTACCGTGGCGGCGCTTCGTCGGTGCAGGCGTTCCTCATGCTCACGTTCAGCGCGCTGCTCGCCGGGGTACTTGGTCCACTGCTCGCGCGTTCCGCGCCCAGTCTCGCGATCACATCGAGCGCGTTCTATCTGATCGGCTTGATCGGCTGGCGCTGGTATCGGCACATCGCCAGGCGCATCCCGGAAAAAATCGACGGTGACGCCGCAGTGATTGCGGTCGCAGGAGCTAACGCGGATTGAATGACATGGTTCACACCAGACGCGGATTGAGCGTGTAGCTACCGCTCAAGCCGGCTTGCGCGAGCACGTGTCCTCGCAGCGCCGCGCGCACGCTCGTGCCGGTCGGCTCGCCGGTGACGTCCAGCTTCGCGACGTCGAGCGCGTAGACGGTGAACATGTAGCGATGGACGATGGAATCATTCCACGGCGGGCAGGGACCGTCGTAACCGTAGTACGTGCCGCCCATGTCCGCGTCGCCCGCGAACCAGCCGGTGTAGTCGTTGATGCCGTGATGCCATCCGTTCGCCGCCGCAGGTCCGTTCTTGCCGCGCGCGGTCACGCCGTCGCTGTGGCTGCCTGCGGCGATCTCGTGCTCTGCAGCAGGGATGTCCCACAGCAGCCAGTGGAAAAAGTCCACGCGTGGCAGAGACGCTGGCACTTCGCGGCCTTCCTGGTTGACGTCGTCGCCGCGGCTCGGTACGTCGGGGTCGTGGCAGATCACGGCAAATGACTTCGTGTCGGCCGGCGCGCCGCTCCAGGCGAGATGCGGATTGTGGTTCGTGCCCAGCGCGACGCGGGCCTTCGGATCGATCACGCCGAAGGCGAATTCGTCGGGGATGCGTGCGCCATCGTTGAAGCTTTTGCTCGTGAGTTTCATCGGCTGGCCTTGATCGAAGAAGGAAGGGGGAGTGTTGCCTGCGTCGGCCGCGCAAGCAACCCGCGCTCGACCAGCCACGCGCGCGCATCTTCGGCGTCGCGCTCGAACCAGGCGCGCGTGGAGCCGAGGCGGAATGTGTAGCCCCAGGCGTCCATGTCGTCCATGAGGCGCTCGCGGCCGACGCCGGGCAGTTCGTCCGCGAGCAGGATTTGCAGGTAGCAGGTCGCGTCTTCCTCGGCCTGCGAGTCGGAGGCATCGGTATGGATCGCCGCGCGGCGTTCGGGTGGCAGGACGATCAAATGGCTGGCCTCGTGCAGCAACGAGTGCACAGGCGTGTCGACTCGCGCGTAGACCCGTACTCCGATCACGCCGGCTTCGGGTTCGCCCCAGTAGCTGCCGGGAATCGGCGCACCGTCGGCGATGCGCTCGAGCGCAAGGCCGTGGCGCGCGAGCAGCGCTGCGGCGGCGTTCCAATTGATGTCGACCAACCTCAACACGTTTCAGCAGGCAAAGACATTTTTCAGCCACGGATTGCGCGGATGAGCAGGATCAAGAAACGCACAAAATGCTCTTGCTCCAACCGTGGTCATCCGTGCAATCCGCGGCAAAAGCTTCTGCCTTTCAGGCGCGGCCGGCGATGGGCGAAGCCTTGTCCGGCAGGGCGATCGAGAGTTCGAGCACGTCCTGATCGCCGTCCTTGTGCGTTTTCACGTCGATCGCGTTGGCATCGACGTTGACGAACTTGCGGATCACTTCGAGCAACTCACGGCGCAGCAGCGGCAGATAGTCGGGCACACCGCGACCGCTGCGGTCGCGCTCTTCCTGGATCAGAATCGTCAAGCGGTTCTTGGCCACCGAAGCGGTGTTCTGCGGACCTTTGCGCAGGAAATCGAAGATGCCCATGGCTAGCCTCCGAACACGCGCGAGAAGAAGCCCTTCTTCGGCGCTTCGGTGAAGCGCAGCGCGCGCTCGTCGCCGAGCAGGCGGGCGACGGCATCGTCGTAGGCCTGGCCGGCGTTCGAGGCCTCGTCGAGGATCACCGGCACGCCGGAGTTCGACGCGGCGAGCACGCCTTCGGATTCGGGGATCACGCCGACGACCTTGATGCCGAGGATTTCCTCGACGTCGGCTATGCTCATCATGTCGCCGGCGGCGACGCGCGCAGGGTTGTAGCGCGTCAGCAGCAGGTGCTCCTGCACCTTGCCGTTGCCTTGTTCGGCGCGGCGCGTCTTCGAGGAAAGCAGGCCGAGGATGCGATCGGAGTCGCGCACCGAGGAGACTTCCGGGTTGACCACGACGATCGCGCGGTCGGCGAAGTACATGGCGAGGAAGGCGCCTTTCTCGATGCCGGCCGGCGAGTCGCAGACGACGTAGTCGAATTCGTCGGCGGCGAGCTCGTCGAGCACGCGTTGCACGCCCTCCTGGGTGAGCGCGTCCTTGTCGCGTGTCTGCGAAGCGGCGAGCACGTACAGGGTTTCGTGGCGTTTGTCCTTTATCAACGCCTGCTTGAGCGTGCATTCGTTGTGGATGACGTTGACGAAGTCGTAGACCACGCGACGCTCGCAACCCATGATCAGGTCGAGATTGCGCAGGCCGACGTCGAAGTCGATCACCGCGACCTTCTTGCCGCGCCTGGCCAGGCCGACTGCGATCGATGCGCTCGTCGTCGTCTTGCCGACGCCGCCCTTGCCGGATGTCACCACGATGTTTTCGGTCAACGTACCATCTCCATTTGTATACAACGCCATAACACGGATTTGTCTTTTTCCCGTCGTTCCGGGCTGTGCCGGAATGACGGCCTAGAAGCGCGCCGCAGTCACTGCGCCAGCGCTTCGATCAGCAACTTCTCTCCATCGAGCCAGGCCTGCACGGGCTTGCCGCGCAGTTCGGCGGGCAGGTCCTCGAACACGCGGTAGCGGCCGGCAATCGAGATCAGTTCGGCCTGGAAGTCCATGCAATAGATGCGTGCCGTCGCATCGCCCTGGGCGCCGGCCAGCGCACGACCGGACAGGCGGCCGTAGATGTGGATCGAACCATCGGCGATCACCTCGGCGCCGTTGCCGACCATGGCGTTGACGACCAAGTCACGCCCGCGCGCGTAGACCTGCTGGCCGGAGCGCACGGCCTTGGCGTGGCGCAGATTGGAGGCGCCTGCGGTCGGCACCGCCGCGGGCGCGGGCGGCGGCTCGACGGCGGCGATCGCTGGCGGCCGGCTCGGGGCGGGCATCGTGGCGGCAGTATTCTGCCGCTCGTACACCGCGCGGAACTTCGCCAGCAGAGGAAGTCCGAGCTCCTTCGCGAGCAGTTCGTTCTCGCTGGTGCTGTAGGACAGACCGACCGGCAACATGCCGCCGGCGCGGATTGCATCGAGCAACGCTCGTGCCTGCGTCGGGGTCGGCAATTGCGGCAGGCGGCTGAGATCGAGGATGACCGGGGCGCGTGCGAACAGCTGTGGCGCGGCAGCGACCTTCTGTTCGATCTCGGCGCGCACGGCGGCGGGATCGTTGAGGTCGAGACGCAGGTTGGCGATGCCGACCTGGCCGAATTTCAACTCGAGAATCGGCTCGGCGGCCGCTATCGTCGCTCGCATCGAAGGGGGACTCGTTCCGTGAAGGCTCAGGCGATGCGCGCTTGCGGCGCGGGAATACCGTGTGTTCGGCCTGCGAGCCAGGCCTGGTTCGGCAGGCCGCCGGCTTCGAGATATTCCTGGCGCACGAACTCGAAGCTGCACAATTCCTTGGCGAGCAGCGAAACGTGCCGCGACACGCTGGCCATGTTGCGCTGCCCGACTTCGCGGAAGCCGTAGGTGCCATGGAACAGCACGGCCACGTCATCGCGCGGTTCGAGGAAGACCTCGCAGGCGAGCAGCGGCACGCGCACTTCGGCGAAGCTGGTCACGTCGGCGTAGAAGATGCGGCCGAGGCCGAGGCCGCGGTACGGGCGCGCGATGACGATGCGGTCGATGTAGAGGAACTGTGGATAGCGCTCGCGGAACCAGCGGAAGTTGTCGCTGGCGTAGGCGGCGTTTTCGCGCAAGCCGATGAGGAAGCCGGCCAGGTGGTCCTCGGCTTCGGCTACGCGGAAATAGGCCGCTTCGTCGTGGAATTTGCGCACGCCGGCCGCGTCCAGCGGCAAGATCGTGGAACCTGCGGCGTTGTTGAGCGCGAGGATCGAATCCAGCTCATGCTCGCGAACGTCGCGAATGGTGATGCTCATGCGGACGTGCTCCGTGGACAAGGCGCGCTTCGATGGCGCGCTGAATGGCACGTATTATTGCATGCGTCGCCGGCTTGGGCCATGACGCGGCGCGGGCTTTTTCGTTAAAGGGCCGTGAGAGGCGGGCGGTGGGCGGCGCAGAGCACAGTGAGTGTCGGCGCAAGCCGTGCTTTGCGCGCGCCGTTCTCCGCATGCTCCCCCGGTTCACTTACTGACTTCCGGCATGGTGCGGCCACGCCGCCGCGTTCTATGATGCACGCATGAAGGTGCAGCATTTCAACCATGTCCGCCTGCTCCGTTATGCGGGGCTCGTCACTTACGTGAGCGTGGGCATCCCGATCCTGCTCGTCGGCAACGGCCCGATCGTGGTCGGCAACCGTGTCGGCTGGATCACCGCCTATGCCGTGTTCGGCGTGGCCTATTGGCTGGCGACCGGGAATATGGGTGCACGCCGTTCCTGGTTGTCGCGCCTGCCCATGCTGTTGTTGCTCTACGCGATGGCAATGGCTGTGGGTTATTTCGGCTCGCCCTCGCTGGCGTCGATGCTGCTCATGGTGATCGCGGTCATCCTGCCTTGGTTGTTGCCCGTCGAGCTCGGCGTGGCCTGGCTCGTGCTGCAGAATTTTTCGATGGCGCCGCTGTACGTGCACCTGATCGACCCGGAGTACAAATTTTCCTGGTTTGAAGCGTTTCTGCAGTGCGCGATGTATGTGGGTTTTTCCTGCGTCGCCTTCGTCAGTTCGCTCGTCGCCAAGCAGCAGGCCGATTCGCGCGAGGAATTGCGCCGCCTCAACTCCGAACTGCGCGCAACGCGCACGCTGCTGACCGAATCGAGCCGCATGAGCGAGCGCATGCGCATCTCGCGTGAGCTGCACGACCTGGTCGGCCATCACCTGACCGCACTGAGCCTCAACCTCGAAGTCGCCAGCCACCTTGTCCACGGCACTGCGCAGGAGCATGTGCGTCAGGCGCAGACCGTCGCCAAGCTGCTCCTCGCGGACGTGCGCGAAGTCGTCAGCCAGCTGCGCGAAGGCGACACGATCGATCTTTCGGCCGCGCTGAAGACGCTGGTCGACGGCGTGCCGGGTCTGACCATCCATCTCGACCTGCCGCCACGTTTCGCGGTCGACGATCCGCTGCGCGCGCAAGTGCTGCTGCGCTGCGCACAGGAAATCATAACCAACACCGTCAAGCACGCGGGCGCGAACAACCTGTGGTTGCGCTGCGAGCGTACGGAAAAAAATGAACTGGCGATCCATGCGCGCGACGATGGCCGCGGCGCGGCCGGATTCAAGCAGGGCAACGGTCTGACCGGTATGCGCGAGCGCCTCGCCCAGGTCGGCGGGCGCCTGAACATCGACACCCATCTCGATCGCGGCTTTGCCCTGGACGCCTGGCTGCCGCTGGAGGCCGCACGATGACAACGACGAAACCGGTATCGGACAAGATCGGTGTATGCCTGGTCGACGACCAGACCTTGGTGCGCCAGGGCATACGCTCGCTGCTCGAATTGTCCGACGACATAGCGGTGATCGCCGAAGCCGGCGACGGCAACCAAGCCGTCGTGACGATACCGCAGGCCAAGCCCGACGTCGTCCTGCTCGACATGCGCATGCCGGGCATGTCGGGGCTCGACGTACTCAACGCACTCGCGGCGAAAAACGAACTTCCGCCGACGATCATCCTGACCACGTTCGACGACGACCAGCTCGTGCTCGCCGGGCTCAAGGCTGGAGCACGCGGCTACCTGCTCAAGGATGTCTCGCTGGAACAACTCGTCGATGCGGTGAAGACCGTGGCAGGTGGGGGCTCACTGGTCGCGCCGGTGGTCACCCAGCGGCTGCTCTCGGGTCTGGAGCGCATGCAGAACGATTTCGTCAGCCTCGAACGCCCGGATCCGCTGACCGACCGCGAGACCGAGATCCTGCGCCTGATGGC
>NZ_DBNHDN010000042.1:0-64457 GCF_057139185.1 Rudaea sp.
GTCGGGATTCTTCATGGGCTCGCGACATCGCACCGAGTGCGATGAATAGCTTGAAAGTCTCATTGCCCAAAATCTGCTTGGAATAGACTTGCTGATCGTCGAGCGTGACCAAGGTGATTCCTTTCCCGACGATGTCGGCGAGAAGTAGGAATGCATCCATGACCTTCTGGCGACTGAGCCTGTCCATTGACTCAACGATCAGGTAGCTGCCCGGTTCTATCTCCCCCTGATCTACGAGATTTTTGAATTGGGCGAGTGCCCCAAGCTCGGCATTTCTACCTCGGAAGCCCGATACTCCAAGGTCGTTGAAGCTTTCGATCAACTCCAAGCCATGCCGCTCGGCGTATTCGCGCGATCTTGCCAACTGACGCCGCAACGAATCGCCCTTGAGCTGGTCGGGCGTGGACATGCGGATGTAGGAATACGCTTTTGGCTTGGCCTCCGCTTGGGGCTGTGCGCCGCCCCCTGCCTTGCCTTCTACCTTCTTCTGGATCGCCATAGGTACCGACCTCAAACCGCACTACCAAACCACTTTATTCATATATTATAGGCTGTTCGCCGGCCCGCCCGGCGCCGGCAAGACCATGCTCGCAAGCCGCCTGCCCGGCATTCTGCCGCCGCTGAGCGAGGCCGAGGCGCTCGAGTCCGCGGCGGTGCGCTCGGTCGCAGGTCAAGCCATGGATTGCGACAAGTGGCGGATGCGACCGTTCCGCCAGCCGCACCACACCGCCTCCGCCGTCGCGCTGGTCGGCGGCGGTTCGATTCCACGGCCGGGCGAAATCTCGCTCGCCCATCACGGCGTGCTGTTTCTCGATGAGCTTCCCGAATTCGACCGGCGCGTGCTCGAAGTGCTGCGCGAACCGCTCGAGTCGGGCCGCGTCGCGATTTCGCGCGCCGCGCGCCAGGCGGAATTTCCGGCGGCGTTCCAGCTGGTCGCGGCGATGAATCCGTGTCCGTGCGGCTATGCCGGCGATCCGTCGGGGCGTTGCGCCTGCACCCCCGAGGCCATCCGCCGCTATCGCGCGCGCATTTCCGGGCCACTGCTCGATCGCATCGACCTGCAGGTCGAGGTGCCGCGCGTGCCGCTGGTCGAGCTGGGCGACGCCGCGCCGCCCGGCGAAACCAGCGCCGTCGTGCGCGCGCGCGTCGTCGCCGCGCGCGCACGGCAGATGGCGCGTGCGGGGCGGCCGAACGCGGCGCTGAACTCGCGCGAACTGCGCCGCGACTGCGTGCTGCGCGATCGCGACCATGCCCTGCTCGAACGCGCTCTGGACAAGCTCGGGCTGTCCGCGCGTTCCTATCACCGCATCCTGCGCGTCGCGCGCACGATCGCCGATCTGGCCGGGGCCGATGCCATTGCCGCGCCGCATCTGGGCGAGGCGATCCAGTACCGGCGCTTGCACGCACCGGATTCGCTCTGAGCCGCCGGTTTCGGCAAGCATCGTTCGGTTGCCGTCACCGCCGAGTCACGCCGGCGGCTTGCCTCGTCTTGCGCGAAAGTGCGCTGCGCTACAATCGCCACTCACGCTCGGAATTGCCTCGTGCCGCAGAGCAAAGATCAGAACTCCAATACCGATCGCGCCACCGTGCTCGAATCCACGCGCGGCGAACGGGACGAGCACGTTCCCCGTGTGATCGTGGTCAGCGGCATGATGCTGGGTCTGCAGGTGGAGCTCGGCGAAACCGCGGTGACCATCGGCCGCGCCAGCGAATGCGAACTGACGCTGCCGCATCCAAGCGTATCGCGCCAGCATTGCCGCATCTGGCGCGAGGGCGGCCGCTATCTGGTCGAGGACCTGGGCTCGACCAACCGCACCTATCTCAACGGCAAGGTGGTCGAGCGCGCCGAGCTGAGCGACGGCGACCAGATCAGCATCGGCAGCAACGCGATCAAATTCTTCCTCGGTGCCAGCGTGGAGGCGCGCTATCACCATGAGCTGATCGACTTGGCCATCTACGACAGCCTGACCGGCTTCTTCAATCGCCGCCACTTCCGCGGCTTGCTCGACGAAGAGGCGGAAAAAGCCGGGCGCAGCAAACCGTTGGCGCTGATGATGATGGATCTGGACCACTTCAAGCGGATCAACGATCGCCATGGCCACCTGGTCGGCGACCAGGTTCTGGCGGGCATCGCCAGGGTGATTCGCGGTCACGTTGCCGCGGGCGCACCCATCGGGCGACTGGGCGGCGAAGAATTCGCCGTGGCCTTGCGCGCGACGACCCTGCAGGCGGCAGCGGCAATCGCCGAAACCCTGCGTGCGGCCGTTGAGGAGCGGGCTATCGATGTGCGCGAGCAGTGCCTGCCGGTGACGCTGAGCATCGGCGTGGCGGAAAGCCGCGGCGAGGCCTCCGCGGCCGAACTGCTCCGCCTCGCCGACGCCCAGCTCTATCGCGCCAAGCAGGAAGGGCGCAATCGCGTCTGCAGTTGAAGTTCACGCCGCGTCCGGCGGCTTCGGCGGCAGCGCCGCCCGTTGTTTCCGCCATTGCGCTGCTTGCTCGGGCTTGCCCCACCGAGTATACAAATCCACCAGCGCGCCGACGTATTCGGCCATGCGCCAGTGGTTGGCGCCGAGTTCGCTCGCCTTCTGCGCATCACCGGACAGCAGCAGAGGTTCCGCTTCGGCATAACGAGCCGTCCGCGTCAGCAAGCGGCCGAGCTGATAGTCGATCTCGCCCTTGATTTGCGGCAATTCGCCGTGCCGGGCGATGGCGGCCAATGCCTGTTCGTCCAGTTCGATCGCTTTTTGCACATCGCCGGTGTCGGCGAAATAGTTGGCTTCATTGCTCTGCGCGATGATCGTGTTGGGATGATCCGGACCGTAGCGGCGCGAGGCGTACGCATAAGCGCGGTCGTAGTATTGGCCCGATTCGGCGATCTTCTCGGGCGTGCCTTGCTGGCGCAGCGCGCCGGCCAGATTGGAAACCACGTTGTTGGCCACTGCGCTGTCGGTGCCGTACATTTCGATTTCCAGCGGCAGCAGCTGCTTGAGAATTTTCTCGCCTTGCGCGTAGCGCTGCGATTCCAGATACAACACCGCGAAATCGTTCATCGTGTCCAGCGTCTTCGGCGCCTTGTCCCCGTACAAGCGCCGTTCGCTCGCCAGCACCCGCTCGAACAGCGGCTCGGCCTCGGCGTAGTGGCCGGTTTCGCCGAGCAGCACGGCATGGACGTTCAAGGCATCGATGGTGGAAGGGTCATCCGCCCCGAGCACGCGCTCGATCCGCGGCAGCAGTGTCTTCATCTCGGCCAGGGCCTTGGAGCTGTCGCCGGCGTACCAGATGTACTGAACGCGGTCCAGGTTGCTGATCAGCGTCTTGCGGCCGTCCGCGCCTTGGCGCCGGGTCCAGGCCGCGATGTTCTTGTCGATGTTCGTCGCCGCCGCCGCATAGTCGCCATTTTCACTCCAGGCCCGCGCGAGCTGGCGTTGCAGGTCCAGGCTCAACTCCGCATCCGCGCCCAATGTCGACGCCGCCAACGCGTAGGCCTGGCGCAGCAAGTCGAGTTCGGTCTTGAAATCGCTCAGCGCGCGGTAGCTGACGCCGATCGTGCCCTTGATGTCGGCCAGCACTTCGGGCTGGCGGGCCAGCTTCGCGTCGGCATTTTTTGCCGCATCGCCCAGGATCAGGGTCAGCAGGGACTTGTCCATGCCGCGGGCTTTTTCCGGATCCACGCCCGAGAGCACCTGGGTGAGGAAGTCCGATATCTGCCGGCTCTTCGCCGCTTCGATGCGCGCGCGCTGCATGTTGAGCGATGCCGCGGTCGTGCCGGCGATCAGCGCGGCCGCGACCAGCGCCGCGGCCAGTATCGCGCCGCGGTTGCGCCGCGCGAATTCGCGCAGGCGATAGGCGCGCGTGGCCGGCACTGCGGCCAGCGGATAGTGGCGCAGATAGCGGTCGAGATCGTCGGCCATCGCCTGCGCCGACGCATAGCGGCGCGCGCGCTGCGGGTCGATGGCGCGTGCGAGCAGCCAGCGCAAAGGCGAAGGAATCGCAGCCAACGCGCGCACGCTGGCGGCGTCCGCATCCACGCGCTGTCCGAGCGAGGCCCGCAGCGCTGCGTGCAGCGCGGACGGCTGCGCGTCGAGCAAGGCGACGCGTTCGAACAATTGCGCCGGCGCAACGAACTCCAGCAGCATCATGCCGAGTGCGTAGATGTCGGTGCGGATGTCGATTCCGGCAGCCTTGCCCGAGACCTGCTCCGGACTCATGTAGCCGCGCGTGCCCGCGCGCTGCGCCTGTGCCGCGTCGCTGTTGCTGCGCGCCGCGCCGATGGCGATGCCGAAATCGATGATTTTCGGCGCCGCCTGGCCGTCCACGCTCGCGATCAGCACGTTGCCGGGTTTCAGATCGCGATGGATGACACCTTTCTGGTGGGCATGCTGCACGCCCTTGCAGATGGCTATGAACAGTGCGAGCAACTCGCGCAACGGCGGCTTGTGCTGCGCGTACCACGCGGCCAGCGTGAGTCCGTCGATCCACTCCATCGCGAAGAACGGATAGCCCTGGGGCGTGGTCCCGGCATCGTATACTTTTGCAATCGCTGGATGGTCCATGCGCGCCAGCGCCTGCCGCTCGACCAGGAAATACGCCTCGGCCAGGCCGCCGCGCAACTGACTGCGGACCAGCTTGAGCGCAACTGGTCGCTCGATCGGCTCGATCTGCTCGGCCAGATACACCGCGCCCATGCCGCCCTCGCCGAGCAGGCGGTCGATGCGGTACGGGCCGACGCGCTGACCGGCCGCGAACATCTGCGTGCCGCCGCTCACCGCGGCGTCGATGTCCAGTACGGTGGGCTGGTCGGATGCGCTGATGCGGGAACCGGCAGACTGCGACATGCAAAGAGCCCCGCTGATGCTGATGCGGGCGATGCTAACCACATCCCGTCCCGCGATCCACCACGCGCATGGCGCGGGCCTTGCGGCGCGCCGTCGGCGCCAGGTGACGGCTCAGCGCGGCATGCGCGAAAATCCTGGCTGCGATGAATGCGCCGGATCGCATTCAACCCGGTGACGCGCGATCATGCGTCACCCGCCGCGGATTGGCCGTTTTCGTCGATACATCGTTGGATTCGCTCGGGCGATTTGCCGGAGGATTGGGCAGCGGAGTCGGATTGACGATGCGAATTGATGTTGGGGTTCGCTGCGCTCACCCCAACCTACGGGCTACGGGCTCAAATACAACACCGCCCCTGCTGCACCGGCTTCGTTCTGCTTTTCAAGGAAATCTGCTGCGACTACAACTCTTTCCGCAACCGGAAGATTGTACTCAGGCATTTTTACTCGCCCAGAGTCAGCAACGATGCGTTGCCCCCCGCCGCCGTCGTATTGATCGTCAATGTCCGTTCGGTGACGAAGCGCGTGAGGTAGTGCGGGCCGCCGGCCTTGGGGCCGGTGCCCGACAAGCCTTCGCCGCCGAACGGCTGCACGCCGACGACGGCGCCGATCTGGTTGCGGTTGACGTAGCAGTTGCCGACCTTGGCGCGCTGGGCGATGTGGGCGATCGTCGAGTCGATGCGGCTGTGGATGCCGAGGGTCAGGCCGAAGCCGGTGGCGTTGATCGCGTCGATGACTTGATCCAACTCAGCGGACTTCCAGCGGATCACGTGCAGGATCGGGCCGAAGACTTCTTTCGTCAGCTGCGAGAGCGACTTCAGTTCGTACGCGCGCGGGGCGAGGAAGGTGCCGCTCAAAGTGTCGTCGCCGAGTTTCACCTGCTTGATCAGCTTGGCTTCGGCGTCCATGCGCGCGGCATGGTCGGCAAGGCTCTTGCGCGAGGGTTCGTCGATCACCGGGCCGACGTCGGTCGAGAGCAGGGCGGGATCGCCGACCTTCAATTCGTCCATCGCGCCGGCGAGCATGTGGATCACCTTGTCGGCGATGTCCTCCTGCACGAACAGCACGCGCGCGGCCGAGCAGCGCTGGCCGGCGGAATCGAACGCGGAGGCGACGACGTCTTTCACCAGCTGCTCGGGCAGCGCGGAGGAGTCGGCGATCAGCGCGTTCTGGCCGCCGGTTTCGGCGATCAGTGCAGCGATCTGCGCGTTGCGCGCGGCGAGCGTGCGGTTGATCGTCCACGCGGTTTCGGTCGAGCCGGTCATGCACACGCCGGCGATCTCCGGTTGGGTCAGCAGTGCGTTGCCGATCATCGAGCCCTTGCCGGGCAGGAACTGCAGCACGCCGTCGGGCACGCCGGCTTCGTGCAGCAGCTTCACCGCGGCGTGGCCGATCAGCACGGTCTGGTCGGCGGGCTTGGCGATCACGGCGTTGCCCGCGGCGAGCGCGGCGGCGACCTGGCCGGTGAAGATCGCGAGCGGGAAGTTCCACGGGCTGATGCAGACGAATACGCCGCGGCCGTGCAGCGAGAGTTGGTTGGATTCGCCGGTGGGGCCGGGCAGGTTCTCGGGCTGGAACAGCTTGCGTGCGATCGCCGCGTAGTAGCGGCACATGTCGGCGGCTTCGCGCACTTCGGAGATCGCCGCAGGCAACGTCTTGCCGGCTTCGCGCACGAGCAGCGCGACGAACTGCGCGCGGCGCTGTTCGAGCAGGTCGGCGGCGTGTTCGAGGATCGCTGCGCGCGAGGCGGCGGGCAGCGCGTCCCAGGCCGGCTGCGCGGCGACGGCGTTGGTCAGCGATCGATCGATCGTCGCGGCGTCGGCCTGCTGCTTGGTGCCGATTCTCTGGCGCCGATCGGCGGGGTTGTTCACCTCCTGCAGCGGCTCGGCGGACTTTGCGCCGGGCACGAGCGGCGTCGCATTCCAATCCGCCTTCACCGTGCCGACCGCGTCGGCCAGTGCCTTCAATTCGTTGTCGTTGCCGAAGTTCACGCCCATGGAATTCTTCCTACGAATGGATTGCGAATACTGCGAGGGCGCAGAATTCGAGTCGCCAAACAAGCCGACCGGCTGGGGAATGCGGGGATGCGGTTTGCTGGTGAAGCCGCGTACGACCTCAACCGGATCGGCGACCAGGTCCTTGATCGGTGTCGATTCGTCGACGATGCGGTTGACGAACGAAGTGTTCGCCCCGTTTTCGAGCAGGCGGCGCACGAGGTACGGCAGCAGGTCCTCGTGCGAGCCGACCGGCGCGTAGACGCGGCAAGGCACATCGAGATTCTTCTCGCCGATCACTTCGTCGTAGAGATCGGCGCCCATGCCGTGCAGGCGCTGGAACTCGAACGGACGGCCTTTGGCGATGTGGTGAATCGCCGCGATCGTGTGCGCGTTGTGCGTGGCGAATGCGGGATAGAAAGCGGCCTGGCCGTGCTCGAACAGACGCTTGGCGCAGGCGAGATAGGAGACGTCGGTGTTCGGCTTGCGCGTGTACACCGGATAGCCGGCGTGGCCGCCTTCCTGTGCGCGCTTGATTTCCGAATCCCAGTACGCGCCTTTCACGAGGCGCACGCAGAAGCGGCGGCCGGTTGTTTTCGCCTGCTCGGCGAGCCAGTCGATCACGAACGGCGCGCGCTTCTGGTAGGCCTGTACGGCGAGGCCGAAACCCTGATAGCCGTCCAATGAAGGATCGGCATGCACCGCGGCGATCAGGGCCAGCGAGAGTTCGAGGCGATCGGCTTCCTCGGCATCGACGGTCAGGCAGATGCCTTGTGCCTTCGCCAGTTGTGCAAGCGCAAGCAGCTTCGGTTGGAGTTCCGCGTGCACGCGCGCGCGCTTGCCGACTTCGTAGCGCGGATGCAGCGCGGAGAGCTTGATCGAGATCGACGGCGCGTCGAGGATGTCATTGAACGGTCCGCGTGCACCCAAAGCCTTGATCGCATCGACGTAGGCCTGGTAGTAACGCTCGCCGTCGGGCGTGGTCAGCGCGCCTTCGCCGAGCATGTCGTAGGAGTAGCGGTAGGCGCGGTTCTCCTTCTCCTGCGCGCGGTCGAGGCCTTCCTTGATCGTGCGGCCCATGACGAACTGATGGCCCATGATGCGCATCGCCTGGCGCACGGCGAGGCGGATCACCGGCTCGCCCGCGCGGCCGACGAGACGCTTGAATGCGCCGGTGAAATTGCGCTGGGTTTCGTCGGCGAGCGAGATGAATTTGCCGGTCAGCATCAGGCCCCAGGTGCCGGCGTTGACGAACAGCGAATCGCTCTTGCCGAGATGCGATTCCCAATTCGCCTCGCCCAGCTTGTCCGAGATCAGCTTGTCGGCCGTGTCCTTGTCCGGAATGCGCAGCAGCGCCTCGGCCACGCACATCAGCAGCACGCCTTCCTCCGAGGAAAGATCGTACTGGCGCATGAATGCTTCGACCGCTGAAGCGTCCTGTGCCTTGGCGCGCACGCGCGCGACGAGCTCGGTTGCGCGCGCGAGGACGAGGTCGCGCTCTGGTTGAGGCAGTGCGGCCTGGTCGAGCAACTCGTTCATCGCCTCGGTTTCGTCGCGGCAATACGCCGCCGTCATCAGGGCGTGCGCCGCGTCGGGCGGCGGCGGGAGTTCGGGGCTGAGGATTTCGCTCACGGGCGCATCGCAAGGGCAGCTTCAAGGCCATACATTCTATCAGCGCATCGAAGCGCGGAAAGCGGGGGCGGGCACCACTTTGTCGCAATCGGGCGGTGCCTTCGTTGTGCGCCCGACCTTGCCCCTTGCTCGCCGGCCTGCCTATGCTCGGCCGAGGAGGGCCGCGCCATTCGCAGCAAACAGAAAGCGACTTCGCTCGTGATCGCACACTTGGCCGGCGTCTCCCAGCCGACCGTGTCGCGCGCATTGCGCGGCAGCAGCATGGTCAACGAGGCGACCCGCCGACGCATCCTCAAGATCGCGAACGAACTCAACTACAAGGTCGACAAGCACGCCTCGAGCCTGCGCAGCCAGCACAGCGGCACGCTCGCGCTGCTGTTCTTCGAGGATCCGGCGCCGGACGATTCGCTGATCAATCCGTTCTTCGTCTCGATGCTCGCCTCGATCACGCGCGCCTGCGCGCAGCGCGGCTACGATTTGTTGATCTCGTTCCAGCAGCCGAACAACCACGACTGGCAGGCGAGCTACGAGGAATCGAAGAAGGCCGACGGCATCATCCTGCTCGGCTACGGCGACTATCTCGACTACCGCGAACGACTCAAATTCATGGTCGAACGCGGCACGCATTTCGTGCGCTGGGGTGCGATCGCGCCGGACCAGCCCGAGGTCTCGGTCGGCTGCGACAATTTCCAGGGCGGGCGCGACATCGTGCGCCACCTGATCGAGCGCGGCGCGAAGCGCATCGCGTTCCTCGGCGACGCAACCGATTCTTCGCCCGAGTTTCTCGAACGCTACCGTGGTTATTGCGAAGCGATCCGCGAGGGCGGCGGAACGGTCGACGCGAAACTGCAGGCGCGCGCCATTTCCTCGGAACAATCCGGGTTCGATGCCGCGACGGCCTTGTTCGCGCGCAAGGCGAAGTTCGACGCGATCTTCGCCGCCAGCGACCTGATCGCGATCGGCGCGATCAAGGCGCTGCGCGAGCGCGGCCTGCGCGTGCCCGACGATGTACTCGTCGCCGGCTTCGACGACATTCCGCTGGCGGGCTTCGTCGATCCGGGCTTGACCACGGCGCAGCAGGATACCAAGCGCGCCGGCGTCGTCCTCGTCGACACGCTGCTTAAGCTGGTCCACGATGAAGCCGTGGAAAACCAGGTGATTCCGGTGTCGCTCGTGCTGCGCAGGTCGACGCAGCGCTGAGCCTTGCTTCCCTTTTTCCGCCGGGAGAAGGTGCCCGACGGGCGGATGAGGGAAAGGCTTACTACACCCAAAGTGTCGTTGACAAGTGCGAGGCGCTTCCCTCATCCGGCGCTGTGGTTCTCGCGGCTTCTCCCGGTGGGAGAAGAAGGGAAGGGGATGAATTCGTATGCAACGGCTTCCTTGTGCGCTTGCGCATGACTACGCTTGAACGTTCTCGCCGCAGAGAGGGAAGGCAATGCGCAAGATCCTGTTTTTCACCGCCGCTGCGACCGCGGCGCTGGGCCTCGCCGCCATCCTGACCGGCTGCGCGACGCCGCACCTTGACGCCAAGGCGACGGCCACGAATTGCCCCCCGGCGCCGTACAAGGAAACCTTGTTCCTGCGCGGCGCGATGAACGATGGAACCCCGCGCGAGGATTACGCTTTCCAGTGGCGCTGCAATGCGTATTTCCTCAACGTCGATCTCGATGGCGAGCAGAAGTTCCGCATCAACGATGCCAGGCTCGGCGGCGGCATCGCCTTCGGCGGACCTGCGTCCGCGACGACCGCGCTGCGCACGGGCGAGCCATTCGTGCTGAGTGGAGGCGAGCGTACCGCCACGGGCGAGTTGAAGTACGCGTTCGCCGGACCGGCCACGATCAAGCTGGATTTCGGCGCGCGTGCGGCGGGTAAGCCGAGCCTGACGATCGGGCCGAAGAGTTTCGTCGACATCGACGAGAAACCGATCGACGATCCGGTCGCGCGCAGCGTGAAGTTCGACTCGCGCGATCTCATGTACAAATTCCCGTTCGGCGCGGTCACGGCCGGCGAAGAGATCCAGTTCAATCTGGCCGCACAGCCCGGCATCGCGAACCTGACCCTGGTGATCGAGAAGCGTCGCCTCGAAGGCTGGCAGGAAGTGCTCGAATACGCCGAAATCGCGCGCGTGCCGCTGACCAGCGCCAAATACACCGATGCGGCTGGCAAACCGGGCGACTACTGGACCGGCCGCTATCGCTTCGATGCTATCGGCGTCTACGCCTATTACTTCGAATTCGAGGCCGGCGGACGCAGATACCTGTACACCAACAACGCCGATCCGATTCCGTTCACGCGCGAAGTCGGCTCGCAAGGATTGGGTACTGTGGTCAATCCGCCGTCGGATTCCACACGCATCCGTCGCTATCGGCAGACCGTCTACCGCGCCGATTACAAGGTGCCCGGCTGGGCACGCGATGCGGTGTACTACTACATCTTCCCCGACCGCTTCCGCAACGGCGATCCGGGCAACGATCCGAAGCCCGGCGTCGACAAGTTCCACGAGGGCACGGTCGAGTTCCACAAGAACTGGCTCGACAAGCCGTGGGTACCGAAGTCCGGCGACGGTTCGGACGATCTATACAGCAACGACTTCTTCGGCGGCGATCTCAAAGGCATCACCGACAAGCTCGACTACATCAAATCGGTCGGCGCGAACACGCTCTACATCAACCCGATCTTCCGCGCATCGAGCAACCACAAGTACGACACCGCCGACTACCGCGAGATCGATCCGCATTTCGGCACGACCGCGGAGTTCGAGAAGCTCAATCGCGAAGCGGCGCAGCGCGGCATCCGCGTCATCCTCGACACCTCGCTCAACCACGTCGGCCGCGATTCGCTCTACTTCAACCGCTACGGCAATTTTCCCGAGCTCGGCGCCTTCGATCGCGACAGGATCCACCCCGAGTCGAAATATTACCCGTGGTTCACGTTCTATCCCAACGAGAAGAATCCCGACCTGCAGTACAAGGGCTGGGCCGGCATTGCCGACCTGCCCGAACTCGACAAGTCGCAGCGCTCGCTGCGCGACTACTTCTACGGCGGCAGCGACGCGGTGATGCAGCACTGGCTCGGCAAGGGGCTGTCCGGCTGGCGCATGGACGTGGCGCCGTGGGTGCCGGACGATTTCTGGCGCGAGTGGCGCACGGCCGTAAAGACGGCCAAGCCGGATGCGGTGACCGTGGCCGAGACGTTTTTCGACGCGTCGAAATTCTTCCTCGGCGACGAGTTCGATTCGACGATGAACTACATCTTCCGCAGCACCGTCGTCGCCTACGCCAATGGCGCGAAGGCGCGCGACGTCTGGCGCAACATCGAACTGATGCGCGAGAACTATCCGCCGCAGGCATTCTCGGCGCTGATGAACCTGATTGACTCGCACGACTCCGCGCGCGCGCTGTACGACTTCGGCTGGAAGGACGAGCACGCCGATGCGGCGACCGTCGCGCTCGCGAAACAGCGCCTGCGTCTTGCCGTGTTCCTGCAGATGACGATGCCCGGCGCGCCGGCGATCTACTACGGCGACGAAGTCGGCGTGACCGGCGGTGACGATCCGTTCGACCGCGGCACCTATCCGTGGCCCGACCTCGGTGGCAAGCCCGATGAGGCGATGCTCGCCGAATACAAGACATTGACCAAGCTGCGCCACGACAACCCCGTACTGCGCCACGGTTCGCTCGAGGCGCCCGGCTATCTCGACGATCACGTCGTGGTCGTGGTCCGCCACGACGAAGGCCAATGGGCGATCGTTGCGACGAACAACGCCCGTGCGACGCGCACGGTGAAAGTACATTTGCCCGGCCCGATCGCGGTGAGCACGTTCACCGATGCGCTGACCGGCGCCAACCTCGCCGCCGCCGCCGACGGCACGCTCGAATTTGCCGTGCCGGCGATGTTCGGCAGCGTGCTGATCGCGCACGGCACCGCGCAGCCGAACGTGCACGTGCTGGCGCAGAAACTGGCGATGACGGAGCTCGGCCGCGAACGCACGATCCGCATCTACCTGCCGCCGGGCTACGAGAAATCGAACAAGCGCTTTCCGGTGCTGTACATGCACGACGGCCAGAACCTGTTCGACGCCGCGACCTCGTACTCGGGCGAGTGGGGCGTCGACGAAACGCTCAACGAACTGGCGAAGACCAAGGGCCTCGAACTGATCGTCGTCGGCATCGACAACGGCGGCGCCGATCGCATCCACGAACTCAACGCCTGGGACAACGCGCAGTTCGGCAAGGGCGAAGGCCGGCAGTACATGGATTTCCTCGTCGACACGGTCAAGCCGTACATCGACCGTCACTACCGCACGAAATCCGATCGCGCGAACACCGCGATCATGGGCAGCTCGATGGGCGGGCTGATTTCGCAATACGCGATCGAGCAGTATCCGCAGGTGTTTTCCAAGGCCGGCATCTTCTCGCCGGCGTACTGGCTCGCGAAGCCCGCCGTGTTCGACTTCGCCAAGGCGCAACCGCCGCGCAAGGACGCGAAGCTGTATTTCTACGCCGGCGGCAAGGAAGGCGACTCGATGCTGCCCGACATGCAGCGCATGGTCGACCAGTTGCGCGCCGAGGGTCATCCACAGGGCAAGATCGACGTCGTCGTCGATCCCGAGGCGAAGCACCATGAATCCGCCTGGCGCGCGCAGTTCGCGCGTGCGGTGCTATGGTTGTTCGGCCGCAACGGATAGTTCGCTTCGAACGACGGGTTTCGCCTCATGCAGACGCTGGACAAGGTCGCGCTGTTCAACCCGCGGCCACGCATCGAACGGGTGCGTTTGCTCAATGGCCGTTTTTGTTACGTGATCGACGATGCGCTGGTCGATGCGGACGCGCTCGTGCAATTCGCAGTCATGAATCGCGCCGCGTTCCATCCGGTCAATTTCAGTGCCTATCCGGGCCGCTATCTCGGCATGCCCGCGCCGATTGCCCGCCGCCTCGATGAATTTTTCGCCGAGCATTTGCGCTGCGACTTCGATGCGCGTCGTACGGTGCGGATGCAATGCCGGCTGTCGATGGTGACGCTGGCGCCGACCGAGCTGCGGCCATTCCAGTCGATCTGCCACACCGACGGGCAGCACGTCGACGAACGGCACAGCATCCAGGCGTCGGTGCTCTATCTGTTCAAGGACGAGGCTCTCGGCGGCACGAGCTTCTACGAGCCCGCGCGGCCCGTGCAGGAGATGGTCGAACTGTTCCGCGACTCGCAGCAATTGACGGCGCGGGAATTCACGCGGAAATACGGTATCGCGCAAAGCTACCTGTGCGCGTCGAACGACTGGTTCACCCAGGTCGGCCGCATCGCTGCGCGGTGGAACCGAATCGTCTTTTACGACGGGCGCATGCTGCATTCCGGCGATATTTTCGCTCCCGAAAAGTTGAGTGACGACCCAACTGCCGGCCGCCTCACCCTGAACGGTTTTTTTACTTCGAGGCGCAACGCGAGCTAGCGTTGCTTCTCCCCGGCGAAGCTGCCAGACGGGTTACGCGGATTTGAAGATGAGCTCGCGCATGCGTTGCAGCCGGGGTGCGACGATCGGCACGGTCAGCATCGTGCTCGCGATCGCCATCAGCAGCAGGGCGGTGAAGGTCGCGTTCGATATCAACTCCTTGTCGAGCAGGATGTTGACGAAGATGATCATGATCAGGGCTTTGGTCTGCAGTAGCCAACCGATGATCGAGGCTTCTGCGCGCGGCCAACCGAGTGCTTTGCCGGCGGCATGAATGCCGAGCAGCTTGCCGCCGACCGAGGCGGCAAGCAGCACACCCGCGGCGAGGAACACCGCCACACCGCCGACATCCCATTGCGTGCGCAGCCCGGTGGAGAGGAAGAACACCGGCATGAACGCGAGCAACACGTAACGGCGGAACGAATCCATCGCCTCCTGATCGAACCATTCGGCATCCATCACCGCGCCGGCGAGGAAGGCGCCGACCATGTAGTGCAGGCCCGACCAGTCCGCGCCCCAGGTGCAGGCGACGAGCCAGATCAAGGCGACATGCCAGCGGTCGCGCTCCGGCAATGCGCGCATCAGCCTGCGAAACGCGAGCGTCACCAGCGCGAACACGACGAGGAACCCGGCCTGCTTGCCGACGCGCGCCCAGTCCATGAGGATCACCGCGAGCACGCCCCAGATCGCCACGTCATCGAGACTTGCGTAGCGCAGGATGCGCTGGCCGATCGGCTGGCGCAGGATCTCGAGTTTCTCCATCAGCAGGATCAGGATCGGCAGCGCGGTCACCGCGCAGGCCATGCCGACGCCGAGCACGAATTGCCAGTCCAGAGCGCGCGCGCCGATCCAGCCCGGGAACGCCAGCAGACCGATCGCGGCCACACTGCCGAGCACGAGCGGCGTGCCGAGTGCCAGCCCGGCGGTGATGCCCGATTCAACGCGGTGCTCCCAGACCTTTTTCAAATTGAGTTCGATGCCGGCGATGCAGACGAACAGCATCACCGCCCACCAGGCAATGCCGTTGAGCGATTGCACGACCTGCGAGTTGAACACGAAGGCGTAGTAGTCGGCGAAGGCTCTGCCAAGGATGCCGGGGCCGAGCAGGATGCCGGCGATGATCTGCACGACGACCAGTGGCGCGTAGTAGTCGGTGCGACCCACGCGCCAGATCAGGTAAGGCACGCCGAGGATGATCCCCATCGCGATGAGAAAGATTTCGGTCGTGCTGATCGTCGCGTGCATCGGCTCCCCAAATGGCAAATTCACCCCGCGCGAAGTGTCGTTCAATCCGGCTGCGGCGCACAACCCACGGTTTTCGAGGAAAAAAAACCCGCCCGGCACCGGCCGGACGGGGGTTGGAGGGGCGTCAGGGGTAACGCCGTCAGAACTTGTAGTTGACGCCGAGCAGGACGCGGCGGCCGTACACGGTGTATTGGCGCGGCTGTCCGGGGCCGTACGATTCGCGATAGGGCTCGTTGAACAGGTTCTGCACCTGCAGGAGGAAGTTCAGCCCCTCGTAGTTGCCGCTGGGAATCGTGTAGCCGAGCTGGAAATCCGCCACGGTTTCCTTGTCAATCGGGTGCAGCTCGCGGTCGGCGCCGAACGCCTGTACTTCGCCGAGGTACGAAGAGCGATGCGTCGCTGCCATGCGCACGGAGAAGCCAGCCTTCTCGTAGTAGACCGTCGCCTGCGAGACGTACTTCGACAGACCGGGGAACGGCCCGCAACTGCCGGGACCGCCGGGGCAGATGCTGCTGTGCGTATTGGCGTAGCTTGCCAGCACGCCGAAACCCTCCAGCGGCTCCCAGAGGATGTCGAGCGGCATCGAGGCGGTCAGTTCGTAACCGCGCATGTAGCCGCCCGTGCCGTTTTGCGGCACTGAAGCAATACCCTGGTACGAACCCGGCACGATGCCGTTGAACGAGCTGGTCGGCAGACCGGTATAGTCGAACAGGACATTCTGGTTGTAGACGTAGCTCTTGAGCGACTTGAAGAAGTAGGTCGCCGAAACGTAGGCCTTGGTCTCCCAGTATTTCTCGTACGAGAGATCGTAGGCGTCGGCGAGGAACGGCTTCAGCTTCGGATTGCCGCCGCTGCCTTCGATGCGGCAGTGCGGATGGACGATGCCGCTGGATTCGGTGCAGGGGAAAACATTGATGCTGCCGCTGGACTGCGTATTGATGCCGTAGTCGAAATTCGCGCGCATGTAGTCCATGCGCGGGCGCGCGATTTCGCGGCCGGCACCGAAGCGCAGGTAATTGTCCTGGGGCATCGTGAGCACGAGGTTCAGGCTCGGCAGAAAATTGCTGTAGCTCGTTCCGGCATGCACGGGGTTGGCGACGACCGAGCCGGAAGCCTCGGTAGTGGCGGTCGCGTCCGCATGCTGCTTGACGTGGACGTACTGCGCGCCGACGTTGCCGCGCAATGGCATGCCTGCCACTTCGGTATCGATGTCGAACTTGAGGTAGGCGGTGCCGACCTTCTCGTTGACCGTCCAGTCCTTGTTGTAGATGTCCTTGTGGGTGAACTGCTGCAGCGAGTACGTCTGGTGGTAGGCGCAGTCCGGATCCCAGCTGACGATGCTGGGGAAGCCGACGTAGCCAAGGAAGGTCGACGAGGTGAGGCAGCTCGACGGCACGCTGACCGCGACGCCCGTGTGGCCCTGCGAACTGCCGGGCAAGCTCATGAAGTACTCGTCGGAATGACGGGATTTCGTGCGCTCATTGTAGTTGATGCCGACCGCGGCCTTGCTGATCGGGCTGTTGATTTCGCGGCTCAGGTCGACACGCGCGGCCTTCAGCTCGTCGCTGGTTTTCGGAAACTTGAGGTAGCCATCCTGGCCCCAGCCGCCCGAGTCGGTGAGCTTGATCAGGTTCGGATCGGCGTAGTTCAGGCCGACGCCGAAATGCGGCAAGCCCGTGCTCGGATCGACGCTGAAATTCCAGGTGTCGGTCGCGCCGCCGTTCTTCGGGGTGCCGGCATATTCCTCCATCAGCGACTGCGAGCTGTTGGCCTTGCCGTAGCTCAAATCGGCCGAGGCCTCCCAGCCGTCGCCGAAGCGCAGCTTGTTGTTCCAGCCGATCGAGCGGATCTTGTCGTCGTGGTGATCGACTTCCTCGCGCAGCACCGGCTTCACCTTCGCCCACGTTCCGCCAACGAGCTGGCCGTTGGAAACTACCGGGTTGCTCAGCACGGTGCCGTTGCCCCAGGGCAGACCGGCCTCGAATCCGCCGTAGACGAGTTTCTGGTTGAACTTCGAGTAGTACAGGTCGAGCGTGCTGGTGAACTGCTCGTTCGGACGCCATTCGACCGTGGTCATCAACGCATCGCGCGTGCCTTCGGTGGAGTCCGCGTAGACCTTGGTGCCGCCGAGTGCCTGCACCGTACCGCCGGCCGTCATGCCCGGCGTGCCTGCGGGCACCGTGACGCCGGTGTAGCCCCAGGATTCCCAGCGCGTGTCCTGCGTCGGTGATTGCAGGCGCGCGTAGCCGATGGCGAGGCCGAGGGTGTGATCGAGGTACTGATCGATGTACGAGGCGTTCAGGCGATAGCCCTTGGAATCGGTGTTGGCATTCACGCTGCTGTTCGACAATGCTTCGCCGCGCGCGCCGACCTGGACCGTGCGCTTGTTGTAGTCGAGTGGACGCACGGATTGCATCGCGATCGTGCCGGCGATGCCTTGGCCGACCAGCGAGGCTTCCGGCGTCTTGTACACGACCACGCCGCTGAGCAGTTCGGACGGATATTGGTCGAACTCGATCGCGCGGTTGTCGCCCGTCGACACCTGCTCGCGGCCGTTGAGCAGGGTGCCGGAGAAGTCGCCGGAGAAGCCGCGCAGGCTCACCGTCGAGGCGCGACCGGCAACGCGTTGTGCGGCGAGGCCGGGCAGACGCGCGAGCGACTCGGCGATCGAGTTGTCCGGCAGCTTGCCGATGTCCTCGGCCGAGATGACCTCGACGATCTCGTTCGAATTCTGTTTGACCGAGATGGCGCGCTCGATCGCCGCGCGCACGCCGGTGACCGTGATCGTGCCGAGCTCGGCGGAGCTGTCCTCTTTTTTCTTCGCTGCGTCGTCCGTGCCCGGCGTGGTGCTCGTCTGTTGGTCCGGGGCGGGGGCATCCGCCGCATGGACGGAATGCATGCCGCTGACCAGAACCGATGCGACAGCGAGCGTCAGCAGATTGCGTTTGAGTTTCATGTGTTCTCCCCGGAGTTGTCGAGATGGTCGCGGTAGGGTCCGCGCCGTCGTTTTCTGTCGATTTCGTCGATCCGCGTGAACGCCAGTCGCCGGACCATGTTTACGCTTGCTTAACCTCGGCTAGCCTAGTCGCGCCATGGCGGGCTTACAATTTTTTGCATACGTATTCATTGTGTCTGCGCATTCGTATGCGGCAGCTTTCGCCGGGCGGCTGGGCCATCATTCGGGCACGAAAAACGTCGGGGAGAGAGAACAATGCGCGGCAGGAAATGGGGAAGGGCAAGCGTGCCCCTGCTGTGGCTGCTCGTGGCCTGCCCGGTGCAGGCGGCGTGGCAGAGTGTGGGCGCGGCGGCGCAGGCGAAACGATCAGGCGACCACGTATCCTTTGCCACCACGGGCGGCGCGCAGGTGGTCGTGAGTTTCGTCACGCCGGACGTGGTGCGCGTACGCATGGGCGGCGGAGAGTTGGGTCGTGATTTTTCCTACGCGTGGGCTGATGCCGCGCCGGCATCGACAAAATTCGCGTTCGAGGACAACGCCGAGCGCAGCGAGATGCGCGCGGACGGCGGCGCGCGCGTGGTCGTGCAGAAGCGGCCGGCGCTGGCCATCACGATCTACGACGCGCAAGGCCGTGTCGTAGCGGCCGATGATCCGGCACGCCCGATGGCATTCGATGCGGACACGGGCGCGGTCGAGGCATCCAAGCAGCGCGGCGCCTACGAGCTGTACTACGGCTTCGGCGAGCAGGGCCTGGCGCCGATCTCGCGCGAGGGCCAGTTCCTGGTCAACTGGAATACCGACTCGTACAAGTATCCGGTCGGCACCAACCCGCTGTACCAGACGATTCCGTTCTTCATCGCGCTGCGCGACGGCTTGAGTTACGGCCTGTTCTTCGACAACACGTACCGCAGCCATTTCGACATGGGCAAGAGCGATCCGCGCCGCTACAGCTTCGGCGCCGACGGCGGCGAGTTGAACTACTACGTGTTCACCGGCGGTGCGCAGCGCGCGCCGGCGAATGTGCTGCGCGACTACACCGCGCTCACCGGCCGCACCGCGCTGCCGCCGCGGTGGGCGCTCGGTTACCAGCAGTCGCGTTATTCGTACCTGTCGCAGGCCAAGGTCGAGGAGATCGCGCGCACCTTCCGCGAAAAGAAGATCCCGGCCGACGTGATCCATCTCGACATCGATTACATGGACGGCTATCGCGTCTTCACCTGGAATCCGCAGACGTTTGCCGAGCCGAAGAAGATGCTCGCGGACCTGCACGGCGAAGGCTTTCACGTCGTCACGATCGTCGATCCGGGGGTGAAGCTCGATGAGAACTATTCCGTCTACCGCAGCGGCCGCGAGGCCGGCATCTACGTGCGCGACGCGGCCGGCAAGGAACTGCACGAGAAGGTCTGGCCCGGCATCTGCGCGTTTCCCGATTTCACCGACGCCAAGGCGCGCGCCTGGTGGGGCGAGTTGTACCGGAAACCGCTCGGCGAAGGCGTCGACGGATTCTGGAACGACATGAACGAGCCGGCCGTGTTCTCGCCCGACGATTTCAAGCAGCCGGCGCTCACCCAGGGGCCGCAGAAGACCTTCGCGCTCGATGTGCGCCACGACGGCGACGGCGATCCGGGCACGCATGCGCGCTACCACAACGTGTTCGGCATGCAGATGGTGCGCGCCACGTTCGAGGGCCTGCGCAAGCTCGCGCCGGACAAGCGTCCGTTCGCGATCACGCGCGCGGGCTACGCGGGCGTGCAGCGCTACGCGGCGGTGTGGAGCGGCGACAACGACGCCAGCTGGGACCATCTCGCGCTGACCATCCCGCTGCTGACCAACCTGTCGATTTCGGGTGTGAGTTTCGTCGGTGCCGACGTCGGCGGTTTCGCCGCGACCACCACGCCCGAACTCTACACGCGCTGGATGCAGGCCGCCGCGCTGACCCCGTTCTACCGCACGCACTCGGCCGTCGACACCGACCCGCGCGAACCGTGGACCTACGGCGGCGAGTACGAGCGCAGCAATCGCGCCGCGATCGAGCTGCGCTATCGCCTGCTGCCCTACCTGTACACGTTGTTCGCGCAGAACGAGAAGACGGGTGCGCCACCGCTGCGTCCGCTGGCCTTTGACTATCCGCACGACGTCGAGGCGCTGCTGGTCGCCGACGAGTACCTCGTGGGCCGCGATCTGTTGGTGGCGCCTGTCGTGGTCCAGAACCAGCGCGCGCGCAGCGTCTATTTCCCCAAGGGCGAGGCGTGGGTCGACTGGTGGAACGGGACGCGCTACGAGGGCGGCAGGAGCGTGAAGATCGACGCGCCGCTCGATCGCCTGCCACTGTTCGTGCGCGCCGGCGCGAGCGTGCCGACCCAGCCCGTGATCCAGCACACCGGCGAAATGAACAACGTGCCGCTGACGATCGCGGTCGCCGTGGGTGCCGCCGGGACCAGTGAAATCTATCAGGATGCGGGTGATGGCTACGCCTATCGCAAGGGCGCGTCGCGCACGATCAGGGCGACCCTCTCCGCCGACAGGGTGAAGTTGGATATTCCGCCGTCAGCTGCGTACCAGCGCGTCGCCGCAATCGAACTGCTCGGCCTCGATGCGGTGCCGGCGAAGGTCGCGATCGACGGCAAGGCGGTGCATGACATCGTATTCGATGCGGCGAGCAGGCGTTTGCGCATCGCGTTGCCGAGCGAGCACGTCAAGGAAATTTCGTTCGTGCGGTAGATCGCGTCCTACGCAGGTTCCTTCACCCGCAACGTGCACAGCCCGGCGACGATCAGGCTCGCGCCGCCGATCGCGAACGCGCCGATCGGCGCGCCGTCGAAAAAAGTCCTGAGCAGGAAGCCGAGCAGGCTCGCCGCGCAAAGCTGCGGGATGACGATGAAGAAATTGAAGATGCCCATGTACACGCCCATTTTCTTCGCCGGCACGCTGTCTGCAAGCAGGGCATAGGGAATGGCCAGGATCGAGGCCCAGGCGAAGCCGATGCCGACCATCGAGGCGAGCAGCCAGCGCGGGTCGCGGATGACGAGAAACGAGAGCAGGCCGAGGCCGCCGAGGACGAGGTTGATCAGGTGCGTGACGCGCAGGCCGAGGCGCCGCGCCATCGGCGGAATCAGGATCGCCGCGATCGCGGCGAAGCCGTTGTAGGCGGCGAACAGCACGCCGACCCAGTTCGCGCCCTCGTTGTAGGCGGCGCTCGCGGCATCGCGTGTGGCGTAGTGCACCGAGGTGACCGCGCTCGTCGCAAACAGCCACATCGCGAACAGCGCGAACCAGGAAAAGAACTGCACCACGGCGAGCTGGCGCATCGCCGCCGGCATCGCGCGCAGATCGGCGAGCACGTCGACGAGGAAACCGCCGCGCCGCGCGCTCGCGACCAGTTGGATCAGGCCGTAGGCGGCGATCATGCCCGCGATCAGGTAGAGCTGCTTGTCGATGCCCAGATACCACACCACGGCCGCGACGATTGCGCCGGCCAGCGTCCAGACCAGGCCGGTCGAGGCGGAGCGCGCGGAATCGGTGGGGGATGCGTCTTCGTCCGCGGGCCGGGCGTCGGAAAATGCGTGAAGTGCTTCGGGCGGATACTCGCGCGTCGACAGCACGGTCCAGGCGATCGCGCCGAACAGCACGGCCGCGCCGGCGTAGAACGAATACTTGACCGTGTCGGGTACCGCACCCGCCGTGGCCGTGTTGGCGATGCCGAAATGCGCGAATACATAAGGCAACACGCTGGCGACGATCGAGCCGGCGCCGATGAAGAAACTCTGCATCGCGTAACCGGCCGGACGCTGCGGCGTCGGCAACTGGTCGCCGACGAAGGCGCGGAACGGCTCCATCGAGACATTGATCGAGGCGTCGAGGATCCAGAGCAGACCGGCGGCGATCCACAGCGTCGGCGAATTCGGCATCGCCAGCAGCGCCAGGGTGGCGAGGATCGCGCCGAGGAGAAAATACGGCCGGCGCCGGCCGAGCCGCGTCCAGGTGCGGTCGGAGAGATAGCCGATGATGGGCTGCACGATGAGGCCCGTCAGCGGAGCGGCGATCCACAGCACCGGGATATCGTCCACACCGGCACCGAGCGTCTGGAAGATGCGGCTGACGTTGGCGTTCTGCAGGGCAAAGCCGAACTGGATGCCGAGAAATCCGAAACACATGTTCCAGATTTGCCAGAAGCTCAGGGTGGGTTTTGTGGTCATGGTTTGGCGGCAGGCGACAGGGGAGGTCTCCTTCCCTTCTCCCGGTGGGAGAAGGGATCAAGAGCTACGGCAGCGGCACGATGCGCAATTCGCCGTAGTCGGCCTCGTTGAGCGGACCGCTTTCCCCGCCCTGCTCGCCGGTGTAGAGCTTGTTGCGCGACAGGAAGCTCATGTTGAAACCCTGTTCGAGAGTAAAAGTACACTTTTTCCCGGCCTTGGCCGCGAACGCGACGGCGGTGGAGAGTTCCCTGGCGACACTGTGCGGCATCACGATCGGCGCGCTCTGTTTCGCCGCGCCTTCGCAGTCGATCGCGAGCATCTTCACCGCGGCGGTGATGCCGGTGTTGATCGGCCCGTGCTTGTTCTCGTAGTCGAGGCGCAGCTGGTAGCGACCGTCGCGTTTGGCCGTCCAGGTGCGTGGCCAGGCGCCGCCGACATCTTCGAACTGACCCAGATGGACGATCGGCCCCGGCAGCGATTCGAGCAGGGTCGACGGATCGATGCGCGTCGTCCACAGGCTTTGCAGCATGTCGGTGTCGGCGATCTCGATGCTTTTCAGCGCCTGCGCGCCGCCCGGCTTCCAGGTTTGCGCGATCTTGCCGTCGAGCCAGAAGCGCACGGGCGCGTAGCTGCCGTCAGAAATTTTCGGAGCCGTCGGAATGAGTGCTGGTGTATCGGGCGCGAACTCTGACGCACTGAGTTTCAGCGGAGCAGAATCGACATGTATGCCGCGCAGTGAGACGTGAATGAACTTGCCTTTCGTTTCCACCTTGTCGGCGACGAGCAGGTTGGCGTCCTTCGGCAATTCATGCGGCTGCGCCAGCGTAATCGTGCGATCCCGCAAATGCAGGACAATGGAGTCGTCCTCAGCGAACAGCATCGGCACGATTTCCAGCGGAATCTTCGGCTCGACCTTGTCGCCTTCGACGCCGAACACGCCTTCGACGACCGCATCGAGCATCGCCGCGACCGACCAGAGCTGGCGCGGCGAGTTGACCACGGGCCCGCTCCATTTGCCGTCCTCGACGTGCACGGCGCCGCTGACCAGCTCGTAGTTCTCGTAGTTCGATCCGGACAGCGCCGCGCCCTGCAGGATCGAGCGCAGCTCGTGGGCGATGCGGTCGGGATCGTCGAGCTTGCGCGCGGCGCGCAGCGCATAGGCGCTGACGAACGGCCAGATCGCGCGGTTGTGGTAGATCGCGGCGTCGCGGTGCTCGGGCCAGACCACCGGGCTGCCCGCCGGCCAGGTCGGATAGTTGGCCAGCGCCTTGCGCGCGCGCTCGGGCGCGGGAATGTCGGCGAGGATCGCGAGCGCGGTGCCGAGCAGGTCGTAGGCTTCGATCGTATGCGGCCCGTCCGCGGCGCCGATATAGCTCATGTAGAGGCCGCGGTCTTCGCGCCAGAAGTGTTTGTCGATCGCCGCACGCAGTGCATCGGCTTCGCCCTGATACTGCGTGGCAACCGCGGAATCGTTGCGCGATTTGGCCATCTTTACCGCCAGACGCAAGGCCTCGTAGTGCAGCACATTGGTCGACAACGCGAACGATTCGGCGATGAAGCGCACGTCTTTCTCGGTCCATACCGGATAGGTCTGCTCGCGCCAGTCGAGGAACGAGGTTTCGCCGCGATACAGACCGAGTTGCGCGTCGAACGCGTATTGCTTGTCTTGCGCGAGTGTGTCCTTCAGCGCTTTATACGTCTTGTCGGCGAAGGCCTTGTCGTCGAGCAGGCCGCGCGCGCCGAGGAACCAGACGACGCGATCGGTGGAAACCGGCCAGCTGCCGCCCGAGCCCGTGTCCTGCACGACATACAACCCCTGCGGCGCGGACGCCTCGCGCACGTCGGAAAGCTTGAACTCCAGCGTGCGCCGCGCGCGTGCCGGGTCGAGCCAACCCAAAGCCAGGTCGATCGAGTAGGCCGAGTCGCGCGTCCACACGAACGGCCATTTCACCCCGGTGACGAAGCAGTCGCAGGGGATCGGCTTGCCGTGGTTGTAGGCACCGTCGGTGAGTTGTCTGGTCTTCGCCTGGTTCGCCTCGTCTTGGGCCAGCGCGAACAGCGCATCGACGAGCGGACTCGCGGTGTCGCTGCGCAGCGGCTGCGCCGCGATCGTGCGCGGGTGGCCGTCGGAGCCGAGGCGGTAGCCACCCTTCTCGACGGCAGCCGTTGCGCTGCGGTTATCGAAATTCAACGAGGTCCGCCAGTCGGAATCGGCGGCCGCGGCGGATGTCGCCAGGGTCAAGGTGGCGAGGAACAGGGCGGAAGCAAATGTCATGGCAGCACGCCTCTCGGCTACGACTCAAGAGACACGAGCATAGACCACGGCGTGAGCGGGCAACACCAAGTTCGCGGCCTCGATGCGGCCGTTGCGCGGGCCGGGGCAGTCGAGCTGTTCGAGGCGCAGTCCGGAAGGAGCGGGCACGAAAACCTCGCCGGCGCCGAGATTGAGCGCGATCAGCAGCGTCTCGTCGGCGTACGTGCGCGTGAACATCAATACCGGCTCGTCCGCGTCGAGAAAACGGATGCCGCCGAGCACGAGCGCGGCCTGCGTCTTGCGCCAGCGCAGGAAACGGCGGAACGCGTTGAGCGGCGAGGCGGCATCGGCGTCCTGGCGGGAGACGGCGAGCGCGCGATGCGCGGCCGGAATCGGCAGCCAGGGCTTTTCCGCGCTGGTGAATCCCGTGCCGTTGCCGTCGTCGATCCACGGCATCGGCGTGCGGCAACCGTCACGGCCTTTGAAGTTCGGCCAGAAGGCGATGCCGTAGGGGTCCTGCAACGCCTCGAACGGCACCTCCGCTTCAGGCAAGCCGAGTTCCTCGCCTTGGTAGAAGCACACCGAGCCGCGCAGCGAGCCAACCAGTGCAGCCAGCAGCTTGACGAAATCCGGCGACGGTTGCGCTCCGCCCCAGCGGCTGGCCGCGCGCATGACGTCGTGGTTGGACACGGCCCAGCAGGGCCAGCCTTCGTCGACCTTGGCCTCGAGTGTTTCCACCGTGCGCCGGATGTAGCCGGCCGAGAAGTCGTCGACCAGAAGCTCGAAGCTGTAGCCCATGTGCAGGCGACCGGCGCGCGTGTACTCGGCCGTGGTCGCCAGCGAATCTTCGGAGGAGATCTCGCCCAGCGTCGCCACGCCCGGGTATTCGTCGATCAGCCGGCGCAGGTCTTCGAGAAAACCCAGGTTTTCCGGGCGCGTGTTGTTGTACCAGTGGTACTGGAATGCGTAGGGATTGTCGGGCGAGAAGCCGCGGCCAACGCGCATTGCCGGCGGCTTTGCGGGGTTGTCGCGCAGTTGCGCGTCGTGGAAGCAGAAATTGATGGCGTCGAGACGGAATGCATCAACGCCCTTGTCGAGCCAGAAGCGCAGGTTATCCAGCGTGGCCCGGCGTACGTCCGGATTGTGGAAGTTCAGATCGGGCTGCGCGGCGAGGAAGTTGTGCAGGTAGTACTGGCCGCGCCGCGACTCCCAGCGCCAGGCAACGCCGCCGAACAGGCTCATCCAGTTGTTTGGCGGAGTGCCGTCGTCGCGCGCGTCGGCCCAGACGTACCAGTCGGCTTTGGCGTTCGTTCGGCCCTCGCGGCTTTCGCGGAACCAGGCGTGAGCGTTCGAAGTATGGCTGAGCACCTGGTCGATCATGACCTTGAGGCCAAGCGCGTGCGCGCGGGCGAGCAGGCGGTCGAAATCGGCCATCGTGCCGAACAGTGGATCGACCGCACGGTAGTCGGCGATGTCGTAGCCGAAATCGGCCATCGGCGAGGCGAAGAACGGGCTGATCCAGATCGCATCGACGCCGAGACTGGCGACATAGTCGAGCTTTTCGATGATTCCGGGCAGGTCGCCGACGCCGTTGCCGTCGGTGTCGAGGAAGCTGCGCGGATAAATCTGATAGATGACGGCGCCGCGCCACCAGGCTGGATCGGACATGAAAATTCGGCTCCCCGCGGCGGTTCGCGCGCGGCGCGCGCTTCGCCTTGTCGTTGGCTTTGAAGCTTAGCGTGCGCTGCGCGTCAGCGAAGGACACTGCATACGTATTCGATGCATTTCGGCGAAATTTCGACTCGGCGGCCGGATCCCGAATGCGTTGCGTCGCGGGACAAAGTGCCGTGGTCCAGGCGCGCCCGGGACGCATGCGCGACCGCGCTCGATGCCCCGGAAGCGTATCGTCTCTTGCCCGGCTTCGGTGCGCTCACTATCATTGATAGGCTGTAAAGGTTCGAGCGCACCATGGGCGAGACGCTGCCAGCGACGCTGTCGACTTTGCCGGCGAGACTGCTGGTCCTGCCGCATCGCTCGCTGTCACGCGCCGGTCTGTGGCTGTTTCTCGCGCTGCAAGGCATGGCGATGGCCGCGTTCGCCGGGCTCGCCGCGTGGCGCGGCAATGTGTTCGCACCTTGGTTTGCGGTGCTGGATTGGTGTGTGGTCGCGTGTGTCCTGAGCCGCGTATGGCGCCGCAGCGCCGCGGGCGAGGTGATTGCGCTGGGTGTCTCGGGGCTGGAAGTGACGCGCATGGATGGCTCGGCGCCGCCGGTACGGTTCCATCCGTACTGGGTGCGCGCGGAGTTGCGGCCGGGCCGCCATTTTGGTTGGGCGAGCCGGTTGTTGCTGCGCTCGCATGGCCGCGAGGTGGAGGTCGGCAAGTTCTTGAACGAGGCCGAGCGTGCTGTTTTGGCGCGGCAGCTGGATGAATTGCTCGCGCAGGCCAGGTTGGATGGGTCTGTGAGTGCTGACGGGCAGGGCTGATTTTGTCGGGAAGTGCGGTCAGGATGACCGCTTCGTGATCTTCGCAATCAGGGACGAGAGCAAAAATACAGGTGAAGAATGAATCGAGTCTTGGGCAAGTGGGGATTGGGAGCCGTGCTGGCGGCAGGCTGGTCGATGGCTCTCGCGGCGCCCGAGCGCGCCCCGTGGCAGCTCAACATGCATCCGGGTGTGACCCAGTCATCGCATGAGGCCTATGACCTGCACATGCTCGCGCTGTGGATCTGCGTCGTCATCGGCCTGATCGTGTTCGGCGCGATGTTCTATGCGATGTTCAAGTTCCGCAAGTCGAAGGGGGCCGTCGCCGCGACCTGGTCGCACAACACCCTCGCCGAAACGATCTGGACAATCGTGCCGATCCTGCTCCTCGTCGTCATGGCCTATCCCGCGACCAAGGTGCTGATCAACGAGGCCTACACCAACGAGTCGCAGATGACGGTGAAGATCACCGGCTACCAGTGGAAGTGGGGCTACGACTACGTCAACTGGGGCGACAAGGCCTATCACGTGCGTTTCATCTCCAAGCTCGAAGGCACGAGCGATCGCACGCGCCAACTTCGCTCGGGGCTCAATCCGGCCGACGTGAAGAACGCGCAGGGCGAAAACACCTATCTGCTCGATGTCGACAAGCCGCTCGTGTTGCCGACCAACACCAAGGTGCGCTTCGTCATCACCGGCGACGACGTGATCCATTCCTGGTGGGTGCCGGCGCTGGGCTGGAAGTCCGACGCGATCCCCGGAATCATCAACGACACGTGGACCAAGATCTCCGAGCCCGGCATCTACCGCGGTCAATGCGCGGAGCTGTGCGGCCAGGACCACGGCTTCATGCCGATCGTGGTCAAGGCCGTGCCGCCCGAGGAGTTCAAGACCTGGCTCGACCAGCAGGAGGCGGCGCAGAACCCACCTGCGGCACCTGCCGCTGCGCCGGTCGCGCAACAGGCTTCCATCGCCGCGCCGTCGAACGGCTAGGCAATATCACGCCGTCATGCCCGCGAAAGCGGAAATGACGGCAAAGTAGAGAAGAACGCAACACGCGAATCGCAACGAGACTAGATCATGGCCAACCACGCCGCGCACGCAGACGACCACGCCCACGACGATCACGACCACAAGCCCGAGGGCTTTCTCGATCGCTGGCTGTTCACGACCAACCACAAGGACATCGGTACGCTGTACCTGGTTTTCGCGTTCACGATGGCGATCATCGGCGCGGGAATGTCGGTGGTGATCCGCACGGAATTGGCTGCGCCCGGGCTGCAGCACGTGCAGCCGTACTTCTTCAACCAGATGACCACGCTGCACGCGCTGGTGATGATCTTCGGCGCGATCATGCCGGCCTTCGTCGGCCTCGCCAACTGGATGATCCCGCTGCAGATCGGCGCACCCGACATGGCGCTGCCGCGCATGAACAACTGGTCGTTCTGGATCATGCCATTCGCCTTCCTCATGCTGCTCGGCACGCTGTTCATGCCCGGCGGCGGCCCGGCCGGTGGCTGGACGATGTACCCGCCGCTCGCGCTGCAGGGCGGCGCCTCCGTGGCCTTCATGGTGTTCGCGATCCACATGATGGGCATTTCCTCGATCATGGGCGCGATCAATATCATCGCGACGATCCTCAACCTGCGCGCGCCGGGTGTCGATCTGCTGAAGATGCCGCTGTTCACCTGGAGTTGGCTGATCACCGCGTTCCTGTTGATCGCGGTGATGCCGGTGCTCGCCGGCGCGGTGACGATGCTGCTCACCGACAAGTTTTTCGGCACGAGTTTCTTCAACGCCGCGGGCGGCGGCGACCCGGTGATGTTCCAGCACATCTTCTGGTTCTTCGGCCACCCCGAGGTCTACATCATGATCCTGCCGGCGTTCGGCATCGTGTCGGAGATCATCCCGACCTTCAGTCGCAAGCCGCTGTTCGGTTATCAGGCGATGGTGTACGCGATCGCGTCGATCGCGTTCCTGTCGTTCATCGTCTGGGCGCACCACATGTTCACGGTCGGCATGCCGCTCGGCGGCGAGCTGTTCTTCATGTACTCGACGATGCTGATCGCGATTCCGACCGGGGTGAAGGTGTTCAACTGGGTGTCGACGATGTGGAAAGGCTCGTTGACGTTCGAGACGCCGATGCTGTGGGCGATCGGCTTCGTCGTGCTGTTCACGATCGGCGGTTTCTCGGGCCTCATGCTCGCGATCGTTCCGGCCGACTTCCAGTACCACGACACCTACTTCGTCGTCGCGCACTTCCACTATGTGCTGGTGACCGGCGCGCTGTTCTCGATCATCGCCGCGATCTACTACTGGTGGCCGAAGTGGACTGGCCGCATGGTCAACGAGACCTGGGGCAAGGTTCATTTCTGGTGGACGATCGTGTTCGTCAACCTGACCTTCTTCCCGCAGCACTTCCTCGGCCTTGCCGGCATGCCGCGCCGCATCCCCGACTACAACGTCGCCTTTGCCGACTGGAACCTCGTTTCCTCGATCGGCGCGTTCGGCATGTTCGTCACGCCGTGGATGATGATCGCAATCTTCGCCATGTCGAAGAAGAAGGGCGCGGTCGCGTCGCAGCGCCCGTGGGAAGGCGCGCATGGCCTCGAGTGGGAAGTGCCTTCGCCGGCGCCGCACCACACCTTCACGACGCCGCCGGTGATCAAGCCGGGCATGCTCGCGCATGGTGATGTGAGTCATTGATTTTTGTGCCCGCCCCTGATCGCGAGGATCCAGGGGCGGCGATCCGCGGCCGCACTTTCCGACCAAGCCCGCTGTTTTCGAAAACACTGAACTGGACCATGCTGCAAGTACCCGCCAATGACCTCGACCGTCGCCGCGCCGCCGCGCGCCGTACGGCGTGGATCGTCGCGGGCGTGGCGTTCGCGATCTTCGTTCTGTTCTTCATCCAGGCAGTGAGTACGCACCGATGAGCGCAGACGAGCAAAAGAAGAATTGGCGCGTGGTGAAGATCGCGCTGATTGTCTGCGTCGCCTCGTTCCTGTTCGGCTTTCGCGTGATGCCGCCGATCTATCGCATCGCCTGCGAGCACATCTTCGGCATCAAGTACGAAAACAAGGTTGCCGACGGCGCCAAGGTCGCGGCGTTCAAGGAAGACGATGCGCGCCTCGTCGAGGTGCAGTTCATCGGCACCGTCAACAGCGCGCTGAAGTGGACGTTCGCGCCCGAGGTATTCAGCATCAAGGTGCATCCAGGTGTGTTGACCGAAGCCTGGTTCGATGCGAGCAACCTCGCGCCCGACGCGATCGTCGGCAACGCCGTGCCGAGCATCGCGCCGAACCGCGCCTCGCTCTACTTCAACAAGACCGAATGTTTCTGCTTCACCGAACAGACGCTCAAGGCCGGCGAGTCGCGGCGCATGCCGGTGCGCTTCGTCGTCGACCCGAAGCTGCCGACGGACATCAAGCAGCTGACCCTGTCGTATACTTTTTACAACAACGAAATCGCCACCAAACGCCTCGCGGCGCAGGGTGCGGAGTCGAAACCCTCTTCCTGAAAATAAAGATTCGCCACCAAGGCACGAAGATCACGAAGGAATAGCCACGAAGAAAGGCATGTTGATCGTTGCTCCGCTAGCTCTGCTCGTCTTCGTGATCTTCGTGCCTTCGTGGCAACTTTTTTGATCTTCCCTGTTTCGGCAAAAACTCAACGGAATTCATCATGTCAGACGCCGCCCACGCAGACCCCAACGCCTATTACGTCCCCCACGGCACGAAGTGGCCGATTGTCGGTTCGTTCGGCCTGCTGTTCACGCTCGGCGGCGCGGCGTTCTGGCTCAACGAGCATCCGGCCGGGAAGGTGGCGATGCCGCTCGGCATCGCCATCATCCTGTTCATGGTGTTCGGCTGGTTCGGCACGGTGATCCGTGAATCGGTGTCCGGCACCTACAACAAGCAGGTCGATACCTCGTTCCGCATGGGCATGATGTGGTTCATCTTTTCCGAGGTGATGTTCTTCGCCGCGTTCTTCGGCGCACTGTTCTACGCGCGCGCGCTGTCGGTACCGTGGATCGGCGGCGAGGGTGACGGCGCGCTGACCAATTTCTTCCTGTGGAAGGGCTATGCGCCGGCGTGGCCGACCAACGGCCCGTCCGCAATCGGCGGAGCGTTCGAGACGATTCCGGCCTGGGGCGTGCCGCTGCTCAACACGCTGATCCTGCTGTCCTCGGGCGTGACCATCACCATCGCGCACCACGCCCTGCGTGCGGGCAAGCGCACCCAGCTCATGATCTTTCTCGGCCTGACCATCCTGCTCGGCGCCACGTTCCTGTGGTATCAGGCACACGAGTACATCGAGGCCTACCAGCAGCTCAACCTGACCCTCGGCAGCGGCGTCTACGGCTCGACCTTCTTCATGCTGACCGGCTTCCACGGCCTGCACGTCACCCTCGGCACGATCATGCTGATCGTGATCTGGCTGCGCTGCGCGCGTGGCCACTTCGACCGCGACCACCACTTCGGCTTCGAGGCGGTCGCGTGGTACTGGCACTTCGTCGACGTGGTTTGGCTGGGCCTGTTCCTGTTCGTCTACGTCTTGTAAGCCCGATCGCAGATTCAGCAGGACGTTTATTGGACGTCTGAAATCGATTCCTGATTCGCGCTGATTCCCCGCTCACAGCCGCAGGATCTGCGATGAGCGAGGCCGATGACCGCTCCACCTCATCCGCTGGGGCGTCATCATGGCCATGAATCCGATCTCGTTCCAGCCTGGCTTGTCGATGGTCGAGTTTGTTGCAGACTACGGCACCAAAGCCAAATGCCGTCGTGTCCTGGATCGCGCGCGCTGTTCACGCCACCAAGCTGCCGCTGTGCACCGGGTGCGTCGCGATCTGTGCCTTGACCACGGCCAGGACCAACGCCACGGCACGGGAATTGATATGCGGCGAGTTGCTGTCGCGACTGGCGCGCGCGATGATGCTCCGCGCGCCTAGTCCGGAGCGGTCTCTGCGCCTGGCGGGAAATTTTGCTCGCCGCAAATCAGCGCGAATCAGGTCCGAAAATAAGCACAACCATATGTGAGCACGGTTGCCTGATTTGCAGTTCCATGGAGACAGCGAAGATGGGTCGGTCGGTGCCGTGCTTGCGACATCGGATGCAGAGCGCGCTGAGTTGAAAGCGCGCTTGAATCCGGCGACCGCGGGGCGGATGCTCTCAAGAACTCTCCAAATGACCCGTGCCTTGTGCTCGCGCAGTACGAAGCTTATCCAATGATGCCGTCATGTCTCAATGTTTCCAGCTGCGCTGCGTCGAGATGCAGCAGGTCGGCGAGCACAGCATCAGTGTCTGCACCGAGTTGCGGAGGAACGAACCGGTATTCGATCTGGCTAATGGAAAAACGTACAGGGTTGCGTACGCTTTTTACGCTTCCGCTGGTCGGCAGAACCTGCTCGATCCTTAGACCGCGAGCACGCACCTGTGGATCCGCGAACACTTCGTCGATGCGATTGATCGGGCTTGCCGGCACCGCTTGCTCGGCCAGCGCCGCCAGCCAGTGCGAAGTCGGTTTTGCCGCGAGCAGCGGCTCGATCACGCCGAGCAGGGCATCGCGATGGACGACGCGTTGGGCGTTCGTCGCAAAACGTGCGTCGGAGGCGAGGCATTCGGCGCCGGTCACGCGTGCGAAGCGCGCGAACTGCGCATCGTTGCCGACCGCGAGCATGAGATGTCCGTCCGCCGTGCGCAGTACCTGGTACGGCACGATGCTCGGATGTGCCGTGCCGAGGCGGCCGGGCAGCTCGCCGGCGTTGAGCCAGTTGCTGGCCTGATTGGCGAGCCAGGCGACTTGCGTGTCGAGCAAGGCCAGGTCGATGTGCTGGCCCTGTCCGGTCGCGTCGCGATGGCGCAGCGCGGCAAGGATCGCCGTCGCCGCATACATTCCCGTCATCAGGTCGGCCACCGCGACGCCGACCTTCTGCGGCCCGGCGCCGGGCTCGCCGTCGGCGGGACCGGTGATGCTCATCAGTCCGCCCATCGCCTGGATCGCGGCGTCGTAACCGGCGCGCTGCGCATACGGTCCGTCCTGGCCGAAGCCTGTAATGGAACAGTAGACCAGGCGCGGCAGCGAGGCGCTCAGGCTCGCGTAGTCGAGACCGTATTTCTTCAGGCCGCCGACCTTGTAGTTCTCGATCAGCACGTCGCTGCGCGCAGCGAGATCGCACACCAGAGCCTGGCCGCGTTCGCTGGCGATATCAATCGCGAGCGAGCGCTTGTTGCGGTTCGCGCACAGATAGTACGCGGACTCCGCCATCTCGTCGTCGTCGCCCTTGCGCCAGGGCGGCCCCCAGTGGCGCGTGTCGTCGCCCGTACCGGGCTTCTCGACCTTGATCACGTCCGCGCCGAAATCGCCGAGCAGCTGCGTCGCCCATGGCCCGGCAAGGATGCGGCTCAGGTCGAGTATGCGAATGCCTTGCAACGGCCCCATCGTTTCCATTCCTCTGCGTCGAATCCGACGATAGCGATAACGTGCACTGGTCTGGCACTAACAAAGCAAATATTCTGGCTCTACTGTGGATGTCGGCGGCGGCGAAACTGGCGGTCGGATTTCAGGAGAATATCGTGACGACCAACGACAGCTTATTGCAACGCCGCCAGACGGCGGTTCCACGCGGCATCGCCACGGCGATGAATGTGTTCGCCGCGCGCGCGCAGAACGCGGAATTGTGGGACGTCGAGGGGCGCCGCCATATCGACTTCGCCGGCGGCATCGCCGTGCTCAACGTCGGCCACCGCCATCCGCGCGTGATTGCCGCGGTTGAGGAACAGCTTGGCCGCTACACGCATACCGCGTT
The DNA here is from genome assembly GCF_057139185.1 of Rudaea sp. Lineage (NCBI taxonomy): Bacteria > Pseudomonadati > Pseudomonadota > Gammaproteobacteria > Lysobacterales > Rhodanobacteraceae > Rudaea > Rudaea sp. The sequence goes on from NZ_DBNHDN010000042.1 coordinate 33,848, forward strand.
CCAGGTGACCGCATACGAACCGTACATCGCGCTGTGCGAAAAACTCAATGCACTCGCACCGATCGCGGGTATGGCCAAATCGATTCTGTTTTCCACCGGCGCGGAGGCCGTGGAGAACGCGGTGAAGATCGCGCGCACGGCGACGAAGCGGCGCGCGGTCGTCGCCTTCGGCGGTGGCTTCCACGGGCGCAGCTTCATGGCGATGGCGCTGACCGGAAAGACGCAGCCGTACAAGCGCGGCTTCGGGCCGTTGCCGGGCGACGTTTTCCATTTGCCGTTTCCGATTCCGCATCACGGCATCGGCATCGATCGCAGCCTCGATGTCTTGCATCGCCTGTTCCAGGCCGACGTCGCCGCCGACGAGGTTGCCGCGATCATCATCGAGCCGGTGCAGGGCGAGGGCGGCTTCCACCCGGCGCCGCACGAGCTGCTGCGCGCCTTGCGCGAGATCGCCGACCGCCACGGCATCGTCCTGATCGCCGACGAAGTGCAGACCGGATTCGCGCGCACGGGCCGCTGGTTCGGCATTGAGCATTCCGGCGTGAAGCCCGACCTGATTACCACGGCCAAATCTCTCGGCGGCGGCCTCCCGCTGTCTGCCGTGATCGGCCGCGCCGAGCTGATGGATGCCGTCGAACCGGGCGGCCTTGGCGGCACCTACGCCGGCTCGCCGGTAGCCTGCGCCGCTGCGCTCGCTGTGCTCGAAGTGATCGAATCGGAACGTCTCAACACACGCGCGGCGACGCTCGGCGAGCGCACGCGTGAATGCCTTGAGCGCTTCGCCGCACGCGAGGATCTGCTGCCGATCGGCCATGTCCGCGGCATCGGTGCGATGCTCGCGTTCGACCTGCTGAAGGAGCGCGGCGGCGACGAGGTCGATCCGGCGCGGACGCAAGGCGTCATCCGCCGGGCGCACTCACTCGGCCTGATCGTGCTCGGCTGCGGCACGCAGGGGGAGGCGATACGCCTGCTGTTTCCGCTGACGATCGCGGATGCGACCTTCGACGAAGGCATGACCCTGCTCGAACAGGCGCTGCGAATACCGGCATGACGGATCGGGCGGTGCGCATCGAACTCGCGAGCGGCGTCGGGACATGCCGATGACGCGTCACGCCCGCGTCAAGGAAGGATTCAATTTCGTGCTCGACTCGTCGAGCAGGCTGAGCCTGCAGCGCCAGGTGCGCCAGCGCATCGTCGACTGCATCCATCGCGGCGTGTTGCGTCCGGCGCGGCGCATGCCGTCTTCGCGTGCGCTGGCGGCACGCCTCGGCGTGTCGCGCAACACCGTGTCGCTGGCCTACGATGCGCTGCTCGCGGAAGGCTTCCTCGTCAGCCGCGCGCGCAGCGGCGTCTTCGTCGCGCCCGACCCGCCGCGCAGCCGCATCGCCGCGCATCGCCGCGTCGTCAATCCGTATTCGCCACTGGCCTCGCGCCTGCCGGCGCCGTTCGGCGAGGCGCGCTTCCGCTGCCCGGCGAACTGGCACCAGTATCCTTATCCGTTCCTCGACGGCCGCATCGGCCCCGACTTGCTACCGTTGGCCGAATGGCGCGAGGCGATGCGGCTGGCCTGCGCGCGCCAGGACGCGGCGCAATGGAATGCCGGCACCGATGATGCCGACGACGCCATGCTGCTCGAGGAACTGCGCTCGAAGGTGCTGCCCGTGCGCGGCATCGATGCCGGCTCCGACGAACTGCTCGTGCTCACCTCGCAGCGCCATGCACTGCATCTTTCGATCGATCTGCTCGTACGCAAGGGTACGGCGGTCGTCGTCGAGGAACCTTGTGATGAGGAACTGCATCGCCAGCTCGCCGACCGGCAGGCAGAAATTTCCGTGCTCGATCCGGAACTCGGCAGGGTGCTGCCGCAAGGTGCGATCGTGGTCACCAGCGCGCGCCGGTTCCACGCCGCGCTCGCTTCGGCGCCGGGACGCCTGCTCGCCGCGGTCGCCGCGGCCGAAGGCGTGTTGATCGAGCTCGATCCGGGGCCGGAAGTGCGCGACGGCGGGCGTCAGCAACCGTCGCTGTTCGCCCTCGACGGCGAGGACCGTGTCATCTACATCGGGCACCTCGCCGCTGCGGTGTCGAGTGGCGAGCCGCCGGGCCTGCTCGTGGCGGACGCGGCGTTCATCGAACGGGCGCGCGAACTGCGTCGCCACCAAGGCGTGATGATCGCGCCGCCGATGCAGCGCAGTTGGGCCTATTTCATCGGCCTCGGCCACTATTCGGCGGGGCTCGCACGCAACGGTCGCATTCTCGAACGGCGCCGCGACGCGTTGCGTGATGCGCTGAACCACTACATGCACGAGTCGGTCGAGATTCACAATCTGCCAGGCACGAGCGCCTACTGGGTCAGCGTGCCGCCCGGTTTCAACGCGCGCGAACTCGCGCAGGCCGCCGCGGCGAAAGGCGTACTGCTCGAGCTCGTTGAAGTTGGCGGCAGCGATGTATTGCTGATGGGCGTCACCGGTCTGAACGAAGCGCAGATCCGCGCCGGCGTGCACGCGTTGGCCTCGATCACGCGCCGACAGCGTCCGGCTGCTTCGCGCGGCGCGAACGAAGCGCCGTCGACGCTGCGTGGCCGTGCACTGCGCGAAACGATGGCGGGCGTCACCCTGCTCTACGATACCGTCTATGGCGAGCCGTGCACGTTGTGCTTTCATCGCAACGGCGAAATGTCCGGCACCGCCGGTTACGCGAACGAGGATAGCGACAGCGGCCGCTGGTGGATCGAAGGCGATCACTGGTTCCGACAATGGCAGCGCTGGGCCTATGGCGAGATCAGCAGTTTCTCCATCGTCGTCGATGGCGACCAGATGCATTGGTACGACGACGCCGGACTGCTCGCCGATTCGGCGTTGATCGTGCGCAAGCCTGCTAGCCGACGCAAAGAAAGAGCCTGAAAGCCTCGCTGTCGAACTGGCACCATCGATCTTCCTCAACTGGCCATCTGCGCGATGCAACGCCGCGGCTACCGTTGCGTCTGGCTCCACTCGTCACGGTATCCGTCTTGACCACGTCCAGCGTTCCCGCCGCAATCACGCCGCAGACGAACTTCGGCATTGCCGGTTTGCAGCTCGCCCTCGGCCACGAGGACAACCTCGTCCGCATCGAAACCGAAATCCGCTCGCTGGCGCGACGCATGCCGTGGGTACGCATGATCATGCTGGGTGAGCTGGCCACGTTCGGTAACAAGCTGTCCGCGGCACAGCCGATGCCCGGAGCGGCGGAGAATTTCTACTGCGGGCTTGCGCGCGAACTCGACCTCTGGGTCATACCAGGTTCGCTCTACGAATCGTGCGATGGCGCGACCTTCAACACGACGCCAGTGATAGACCCGAAAGGCAAGGTCATTGGCCGCTATCGCAAGATATTTCCGTTCCTGCCGTACGAACGCGGTGTCGCCTGCGGCAGCGACTTCCTCGTTTTCGACGTGCCCGAAGCCGGCCGCTTCGGTGTATCGATCTGCTACGACATGTGGTTTCCGGAAACGACGCGCTCGCTCGCCAGCCTCGGCGCCGAGGTGATCCTGCATCCGACGATGACCAATACGATCGATCGCGATATCGAATTGTCGCTCGCGCGCACGAACGCGATCGTCGGCCAGTGCTACTTCGTCGACATCAACGTGGCCGGTGACCAGGGGGTCGGCCGCTCGCTGGTCTGCGGCCCCGGTGGCGAGGTGATCTACCAGGCGGGCGGTGGACGCGAAGTGATCGCGTTCGAGGCCGACTTCGGCTACGTGCGCCGCTGCCGCGAGCGCGGCTGGCACGCGCTCGGGCAGACGCTCAAGAGTTTCCGCGACAACCGCGTGGTGTTTCCCGCCTACGCTGCGCCCGCAGCGCCTTCCGCAGCCTTGTCGGCGCTCGGCCCGCTCGAACTTCCACAGAGTCCATATCACAACAACGGGGAGTGACTCATGTTCAATCCGATCTCGCAAACGCATCGCCATCGCAGCATGGCTTCACTTCATCGAATCCGGCGACGCACGCTCGTCGCCTCGATCCTGATCGCGTTGCCGATCGCACATTCCGCCCACGCCCAGCAGCAGGCGCAGGCCGCACAGGACCCCGGCAAGGTGGTCGACTTGGGCACAGTCACGGTCACCGCGCAGGGGCGCAAAGAAAACATCCTCGCCGTGCCGTACAACATCAGCGCAGTATCGGGCGAGAAGATCGAGCAGGCCGGCATCCTCGACAACGCCGAACTGCTGCGCAGCGTGCCCGGCATCGGTGTCATCGATAGCGGAGCGCGCAATTCCAGCGTGGTCAACGGCATCCGCATCCGCGGCCTCAACGTCGACAGTTCCGCGCTCGGCGACTACGCGGTCGCTGCCGCCTCGACCGTCGCCACCTACGTCGACAACACGCCGCTGTTCGCGAACTTCCTCTTGTCCGACATCGACCGCGTCGAAGTGTTGCGCGGCCCGCAGGGCACGCTGTACGGCTCGGGCGCGCTCGGCGGCGCGGTGCGCTACATCCTGCGCAAGCCGGAACTCGACGGATTCAACGGCCGCGCCAGCCTGACCGCATCGAGCGTGGATCATTCCGATGGCATCGGCGGCTCCGGCTCGGTGACGCTGAACGTGCCGCTCGCCGAGACCTGGGCGCTGCGCGTCAACGGCACGCTCAACCACTATCCGGGCGTGACCGACTATCGCAACGTCTACGTGCTCGACGGCAAGGGCACGCCGGCTGCACCCGACGGCGTGCTCGCGAGCACCGCGCAGTACCGCGACGTCAAGGACGCCGACTTTGTCCACCAGAAGTACGGGCGCGCGGCGCTGCTGTGGAAGCCGAACGACACGGTCGACTTCACCCTGAGCTACATGGCCCAGGCCGATCGCATGGGCGGCCGCCGCGGCACGAGCCTCGGCAACGACGGCTGGGGCAAACCCTATGGCGACCTCGAAGTCGGCTCGGTCCAGCTCGAACCGGCCGACCGCCATGTGCATCTGACCAGTTTGGAGGCGAACATCGATCTCGGTTTCGCCACGCTCACCTCGAGCAGTTCCGACTACAACCACGCCGGCGACATCGTAAGCGAGAACACCGGCTTCTACGCGCAGAACGGCTGGCTCGGTGCGTTCTACTACAACTATCCGCGGCCGATGGCCTCGGCCGTGCGTGACTACGGTGATCGCGCGTTCGTGCAGGAATTCCGCCTCGTCTCCAAACAGGGCGGCAAACTCGACTACGTGGTCGGCTTCTACTATCAGAACGAACAGCGCCGATCGAGCCAGGACAGCTATCTGCGTGGCTTCAAACAATGGTGGGATGCTGCGTATCCCGGCGCCAAGGACGCGGTCGTCAACGACAACGATTTCCAGTACCGCCAGCACGACCGGCAGAAGGAAACCGCGCTCTACGGCGAGCTGACCTGGCATGCTACGGATACACTGCAGGCGACCTTCGGCATGCGCGCGTTCCGCGACGAGATGAAGACCACGGTCGACCAGGTCACCGGCCTATATTCGTCGATCATCGACGGCTCGCATTCGCAGAACAAACGCGATGATGACCGCACGCTGTTCAAGGGCAACGTGTCATGGTCGTTCCAGCCGGACAACCAGCTCTATGCCACCATCTCGGAAGGCTATCGCCGCGGCGGCACCAACGGCACGCCGACGACCGGACCGTTCAAGGAATCGCCGGCCTGGCAGGACTACGAGGCCGACACCGTCACCAACTACGAGCTCGGCATCAAGGGCCGCCAGGGCAGCCTCACCTACAACGCCGACGTGTTCTACGACGACTGGAAGCATCCGCAGATCAACAGTTCGACCACGAACTGGGGATTCTTCGCCGTGCAGAACGCACCGAAGGCCAGCTCGAAAGGCGTCGAGCTGGAACTGTCGGGACAAGTCGGCACCGCGTTCACCTACGGTCTCGGCTACACCTACACCGACGCAACACTGAGCAGCGACGCGCGCGCGGTCGACGGAGCCTATCTCATCGGCCACAATGGCGACCAACTGCCCGGCGTCGCGCGCAATCGCTTCAACGCCAATGCCAGTTACACCTGGCAGGTCGGCGCCGGCTGGCTGACGCTGCGCGGCGACGCGTACCATCAGTCCGAGTCGCAGAACGCGTTGAGCCTGAGCCCGAAGTTCCGCTATACGCTGCCGGACTTCAGCATCTTCAACTTGTCCGCGACTTACAGCCTGAACAATTGGGACACGACACTGTGGTTGAAGAACCTCACCAATACCGATGCCGTCACCGGCATCTATACGCCGCTGTACATGGGTACCTCGCCTGCGCAGAACTACTACGGCAACGGCTCCAAGGCGCTCGTCACCCTTCCGAGAACGATCGGCGTCACCGTGAGCTACCGGTTCTGAGCGCGGCGCAGCGGAGCGCGGTTCGATGAGCACGGCGCAGCCGCCGGTGAACTCCGTGAACGCCGGCGCGGCGCTGGCGCGCATCGACGCGTTGCAGCGCATCGACGCGTTGCAGCGCAGCGGCGCGGCGCAGGAATGCCGCGCCGCGCTGGACGACCTGGCCGTCAGCGCAGCACAGGACAACGACGACACTTTGCTGCAGGAAATCGCCCGACGCAACATCGCGCTCGGCCGACACATCGAAGCCGAGCGTTGCAGCGCGATCGCGTTGGCGCTGCGGCCCGACGATGCGGCGTTTCTCTACAATCACGCCACGGCGCTGATCGCGCTGGGCCGCATGGATGAAGCCGAAGCGACGCTCGACCGGGTGATCGCGCTCGATCCAGCCGACGGCGATGCCTGGTACAACCGCGCGACGCTGCGCCGGCAGACGCCGCAGCGCAATCACATTGCCGCCGTCCGCGCACAGTTGTCCAAACCTCCGCGCACGCAGGGCGACGCGATCGCCCTGCACTACGCTCTGGCCAAGGAGCTCGAGGATATCGACGATTTCACGGCCTCGTTCGCCGTGCTGCAAGCTGGCGCCGCGTTGCGCCGTCGAGCACTAAGCTATTGCGTCGAGGACGATCTCGAAACGATGCAGATGATCGCGCAAGTCTTCGATGCGGGTTTCTTTTCCGCAGCGCACGCAGGCCATGCCGACGCGCGGCCGCTGTTCATCGTCGGTCTGCCGCGCAGTGGCACGACCCTGGTCGACCGTGTCCTGAGTTCGCACAGCGCCGTCGTCAGTCGCGGCGAAGCGAGCGACCTGGTCATGGCCATCGTCCATGCCACCGGGGGAGTAGCGAGCAAACGGGAGCGCGTGCGACGCGCGGCGCGGATCGATCTCGCAGCACTCGGCGCACGCTACTGCGCCGCGCTGCCGCGGGATACGCAAGTGGCGCGCTGGATCGACAAGACGCCGAATCATTTCCTCTACCTCGGCATCGTCGCCGCGGCGCTGCCCGAAGCGCGCATCGTGCACGTGCGGCGCCGGCCGATGGATGCCTGTTACGCGATGTACAAGACCCTGTTCCGCATGGCCTATCCATTTTCCTACGATCTCGAAGACCTCGGCCGCTACTGGCTCGGCTATGACGCGCTGATGGCGCACTGGCGGCGCGTGCTGCCGCCGGACCGCCTGGTCGAAATCGACTACGAGGAACTGGTAGAAAATCAGGAGACCACGACCCGCCGCCTGCTCGGTGCACTCGATCTAGACTGGCAGGATGCCTGCCTGCATTTCGAGCGCAACGAGGAGCCGTCGCTGACTGCGAGCGCAGCGCAAGTGCGCCAGCCGATCTATCGCAGTTCGGTCGGACTGTGGCGCCGCTACGCAACACAACTCGAACCGCTGGCACGGCGCTTGCGCGGCACCGGCGTTCGCATCGATTGAGCCGCCATGTCCGATACCTTGTCTCTTGCCAGCGAACACCCGCTTTCGAACATGGGCCGGTGGTGGCGCTACGCCGGGTTCGCGATCGTCGCCACCGCGGGATTCTTCTACATCAACATCATGTCGGCGATCGTCGACGGTCTCGTCGTCGGTCTGCACTTCGACAATGCACAGGCCGGGCTGGTCGGCTCGGCCAACATCTACGGCGCCAGTGTCGGCGCGTTACTTGCCGTGTTGATCGTACGCCACGTGCGTTGGCGGCCGACTCTGTTTGCGCTGCTGATCATCCTGCTCGCAATCGATCTTGCATCGATGCTGGTCAGTGCACCGCTCGCGCTCGCTGCAATCCGGGCCGTACACGGCCTCGTCGGCGGCACGATCGTCGGCGTGACCTACTCGGCAATGGCGCGCCTGCCCGTACCTCAGCGCGCGTTCGGCATGTTGTTGTTCGTCCAGTTCGGACTCGGCGGTCTCGGCGTGATGTTCCTGCCCAAGCTGGTGCCATTCTACGGCGTGACGGTCCTGTTCCTGACTCTGGCCGTGCTCACACTCGCCGCGTTGTTGATTCTGCTGACGCTGCGGGAGCAGTCGGTCACTGACGCAGTGGGTGCAACCCGCGCCAACCTCAGCCGTGCGCAATGGCGCTCCGCGCTGTTCCTGCTACTCGCGCTGTTCCTGTTCCAGGGCGGCAACATGGGGCTCACCGCGTTCATCGTGCGCCTCGGCGAGCACTACGGCCTCACACGCGAATTCATCAGCGACACGCTCGGCTGGGCAACCTGGATCGGCGCCTCGGGGGCCGTGCTCGTCATGGTCCTCGACGATCGTTTCGGCGCATGGAAGCCGACCGTGCTCGCCGCGCTGACGACGCTGCTCGGCTGTGCGCTGTTCTTGCGCAGCGATTCACCCGCCGCATTTTTTCTCGGCAACGCGCTCGGCGCACTCGCGTGGTCGTTCGTCGTGCCGTATCTGTTCGGCTTCATTTCGCGCCTCGATGCGAGCGGGCATCTCGCCGCGCTCGGCGGCCTCGCCTCCAAGCTCGGCCTCGCTTCGGGGCCGCTCGCCGCCGGTTTCCTGCTGCACCACGATGATCGCTACGTCACCCTGATCGTGCTGTCGCTGATCGCCATCGGCGCGGCGATGGCAGCGGCATTCATCGGAATCCATCGCGTACGAACGGCAGGCCCATCCTCATGACTTCCACCAACACTTCCAACGAACTCGCGCGTCTGGCTCTGCGCGATCCCGACCTGTTGCGCGATCGCAGCCTGATCGCCGGCGTCTGGCGCTGCGCCGACGACGGCAGCGAATGCGTCGTGTCGAATCCCGCTACCGGCGCGCGGATCGGCAGCGTGCCCGACATGGGCGGCGCCGAAACGCGCGCCGCGATCGATGCGGCCGCCGCGGCGCTTCCCGCGTGGGCGCGGCGCACGGCGAAGGAGCGCGCAGGCATCCTGTTGCGCCTGCACCGCCTGATGCTCGAAAACCAGGACGACCTCGCCCGTCTGATGACCGCCGAGCAGGGCAAGCCGCTGGCGGAAGCCAAGGGCGAGATCGCCTACTCAGCGGCGTTCTTCGAATGGTTCGCCGAAGAAGCCAAGCGCATGTACGGCGACGTGATCCCCGCCACCAGTACGGACAAGCGCATCCTCGTGCTGCGCCAGCCGGTCGGCGTCGTCGCCGCGATCACGCCGTGGAATTTCCCTTCCGCGATGCTCGGCCGCAAGATCGCGCCCGCGCTCGCCGCGGGCTGCACGATCGTGTGCAAGCCTGCGGTGCAGACGCCGCTGTCCGCACTCGCGCTCGGCGTACTCGCCGAACGCGCGGGCGTGCCCGCCGGCGTGCTCAACCTCGTCACCGGTGACGACGCGCAGGCGATCGGTGCCGAAATGACCTCGCATACGGCCGTGCGCAAGCTCAGCTTCACCGGCTCGACCGCGGTCGGCAAGAAACTCATGGCGCAATGCGCCGACGGCGTGAAGCGCGTGTCGCTGGAACTCGGCGGCAACGCACCGTTCATCGTCTTCGACGACGCCGATCTCGATGCAGCCGTCAGCGGCGCGATCGCGAGCAAATACCGCAACTCGGGACAGACCTGCGTCTGCGCCAACCGCCTTTTCGTGCAGGCTGGCGTCTACTCCGAATTCGCAAAGCGGCTCGTGCACGCCGTCGCGCGCCTGCGCGTAGGCGACGGCCTCGCCGGCGTCACCGAGCAGGGTCCGCTGATCGACGCCAAAGCGTTGGCCAAGGTGCAGGCGCACGTGGACGACGCGCAGGCCAGGGGTGCGCGTATCGCCATCGGCGGCAGGTCGCACGCGCTCGGCGGCACGTTCTTCGAGCCGACCGTGCTACTCGACGTCGACGCGGGCATGCGCGTCGCGCAGGAGGAAACCTTCGGCCCGGTTGCCCCGCTATTTCGTTTCGAAGACGAGGCCGAAGCGATCGCGCTAGCGAATGCGACGAACGCGGGCCTCGCCGGCTACTTCTACACACGCGATCTCGCGCGCAGCTGGCGCGTCGCCGAGGCGCTCGAATGCGGCATGGTTGGCATCAACAGCGGGTTGATCTCGACCGAGGTCGCGCCGTTCGGCGGCGTCAAGCAGTCGGGCTTCGGCCGCGAAGGCTCACGCTACGGACTCGACGACTACACCGAACTCAAGTACGTCTGCGTCGGAGGTCTCTGAATGCCGCGTGCGCGCCGTGTGCTGTTCGTCTTCGCCGCGTTCGTTTCAACCTCGGCAGCGGCGCGCAACGAACTGGGTTTCGCGGATTTCGTCGCTGCCCGTTATCCGGACAGCGTCGATATGTCGGCTTACGCAGCCGACACCGTGGCGCAGCCACCCGCGAACCGTTTCGAAGGGCGCTTGATCCTTTCCGGTCAGCCGCGAGTGCGTATGCTCGTCGCCGATGCAGAGTTCGTCTCCAGGCGCGATGCCGAACTCGCAGGGACGTTTCCCGCCGACTTCGATTTCGAATTCGTGCAGGACGGCGACACACTGATCCCGCTGCGCCGCGGCCCGATCGCGGGGCGGCACGGCTGGTGGGAATTCGCGCTAGAACCGGGCCGCGTGTGGAACGAGGCTGACGACCAAGGCTACACGCGCGCCGCGATCCCGTTCGCGCTCGTGCAGAAGAACGCGAACTGCACGCACAACGGCGTGCTGATGCTGCTGTTCAAGGCCGACGGCGCGGTCGCGCACGCGGCGATGCAGATCTCGAGCGAGACTTGCAAGTATCTGCAGCTCGACATGTGGGGCATGCTGAAAGCACGATACGTTCCCGAACCTGTGGCGCGCAGGGCCGAGGCGATCGCGGCTTGGCGCAAGGAAAGCGCGGCGCGTCTGCCGGTGCGGACGATGGAACAGCTCGGCATCGATCATCCAGACATCGACATCGAGAATTTCTTCATCGGCGACGCGGCCGGGCGCACGCTTACCGGACTCGTTGTCGACGGCATCCACTATCGTTCCGGCTGTGCGACTCGGCATGGCGATTTTCCCTATTGCGATTCGCTGGACCTGCCGTCCTTCTCGCTGGCGAAAACTGTCGTCGCGGGACTCGCCCTGATGCGCCTGCAGCGCTTGTATCCCGGCGCGAGCGATCTCGATGTGAGTCGTTACGCAGGCGCTCCGTGCCGCGCGCCATCCTGGCAAGGCGCGCGCGCGATCGATCTGCTCGACATGGCGTCGGGCCACTACGATTCTCCGGCCTACATGGCCGACGAGGATGCGGCGAAGGTCGCGCGCTTCTTCGATGCGACGGGTTACGCCGACAAGCTCGCCTTCGCCTGTACGGCTTATCCGCGCAAGGAAACGCCGCACGGCCGCTGGGTCTATCGCACCTCCGACACGTTTCTGCTCGGTGCGACGCTGACGAACTGGTTTCGATCGTTGCCGGGGCACGAGCACGGCGACGTGTTCGATGATGTCGTCGTGCGCGACCTGTACGCTCCGCTCGATCTGAGCCCAACCGCGCGCGTCAGCCGGCGTACTTACGATGCGCGTGCACAGCCGTTCTTCGGCTGGGGGCTGACGTTGCTCGGCGACGACGTCGCCAAGCTCGCGCGCTTTCTCGGTCCCCAGCGCGGGATGATCGGTGAGACTTCACCGCTCGACCGTACCTTGCTCGATCAGGCCATGCAGCGCGACGAGGGCCATCGTGGCCTGGTCGCGGCGCATCTGACGCAGTTCCGATATCAGCACGGATTGTGGGCGCGCAACGTGCAGAAGGAAATCGGCTGTGCCGCTCCGGCATGGGTGCCGTTCATGGCCGGCTTCGGCGGCATCACCGTGGCGATGTTTCCGAACGGCGTCGTCTGGTACAACTTCGCCGACGACGGCCAGTTGAAGTCCATCGATTTCGCCCGGCCGGCGATCGAGGCGAACAAGCTATCGGGGTTCTGTCCGATCCGATCGACAAAATGAACACAGCGAGCAGCGGTTCGAAGCCCGGCGGAGTCGATACTCCGCCGGGCGATCGGCGTCACGGGCAGAGCGCCGCAATCTTGTCCAACTCGACCGCAGTCTTCAGCCACGTGTACTCGTCGTTATCACTGAAGTTGTAGTACACCATGCCGTTCGGCATCAGCACGACGCTGATGCCGCCGTAGCCGGACATGTACGGAATCCATTTCGCCCCGCTGCAGGAGAAATTGTGGCTGGTGGACTGGTGCAGATCGTAGTACCAGAAACCATTGTTGTAGCGGTCGGCCGCGGTACCGGCCTGCAAGCCGCCGCTGCCGAGGTTCAAGGTCGCGGCGACCATGCTGCTGTCGAGGGTCTGCGTGCCCTGGATCTTGCCCTGCGCCTTGCCCATGAACTCGGCGAGCTTCACCACGTCGTCGCGAACGTAGATCAGGCCGAACCCGGTATGCGCCTGCGCCGCCGAATCCTGCGTGCGCAGAGTCGTGTAAGTGGTAGGGCTCAGGCCGAGGGGCTTGTAGATCTCGCCCACGACCACGTCGTTGAAGAAGTCCGCGCTGCTGCCCGCCTGTGCCTTGTAATACATGTTCATGGCACGGCCGAGCAGGTACGTGTCGGAGGTGTGATAGACGAACGTCGTGCCCGGCGTGCTCTTGTTCGTGTAGCCGCAGGCGAAGCTCACCTTCTGCGCATGCGTCGTGACCAGGAAGAAGCCGTTCAACATTGCGGTGGACGCTTCATCCGCATGCAGCGTCGACGAATCGTAGTTGCCGGTGGCCATGTCCATCGCGCTTTCTAGCGTGGCCATGTTCCACTGCGTGCCGCTGCACTCGCTGACGTAGTCGCGGATGCGCAGCGTGCGCTGGGTGCCGGTGTACTTCTGCTCCAGGCGCATCAGACCGTACGCGCCAAACACGGACTTCGCCGTCGAGTACGAAGGAACGTCGAGCACCTCGCAAAACGGGTACGTGCCGTAGCGGGTCTGGCAGCCGCCGACATAGTGCACGCCGTTGTAGGCGACGCCGTAGATGGTCATGTCCGCGGCAGTCACGTCGCTGCCGATATTGGCAACGACCACACCGCTGGCGGGATAGTCGGTCGCCAGCGCAGCGATCGGCTTCACCGGCATGCGCCGCGCGACCTCCGCCTCGTAGGCCGACTTGATCGCCGCGGCATTGGCGACGGTGGCGGGCACGTAGGTCGCGCCAAGCCGGCCCCAGAAATTCACCTTCAGGTATTTGCAGGTCTCTCCGGCGTTCTGGTACACGACGTTCGAAATCGATCCGTCGTTCTTGAACAGGAACGTCATCACGCCGTTCCAGACACAGTCCTGGTTGCGCTCCTGCAGCGAGAACGGAAGCGCGACGCGCGAGTAGCCGTTGTCGCCATTTTCGTTCCATACGCGCCCCGGTTCGAGTACCAGCGCCCACGACGGATGCGTACCCTCGATCTTGCCGCGCGTCACCGGAATGAAATGGGTACCGTCCTGGACGAAATCGAAGGCGAAACTCGGCAATTGCGCTGCCTGCGGATAGGCGGGCAGATTGTTGTTGCTGTCGACCTCGACCGCGTTGCCGCCGCTGGCCTGGCCGCTGAGCGTGAGCCGGCCCTGGAACGTGTTGGTCGGATTCGCCGCATTCGCCGGCAGCGCGTAGTGGCTGTAGTCGATCAGGCTCGGCGTGCCGCCCGTCGTGAGGAAGGTGTAAGTCAGCTGGGTGCGGCTGACGCTGCCGTTGCCCGTCAAAGGGTCGTAGACGCCGCTGCCGATCGGAGTGCCACTGAGGCTGACGTTGTCGCCGTAGCAGTAGTGGTTGTACAAGGTGTAGGCGCGAAAGCGCAGTTGCAGGTTCGGATTGTTTTCCAGTCCGCTGGAAACCGTCGCCGTGTGCATCGCACCCGTAGCGCTCGCCACGCCGAGCGAGTTCAGGATGTTCCAGCTGGTGCCGCCATTGGTCGAATATTCGGCGTAGCAGTAGTCGCCGCTGACCAGGTACAGCGCGGCCAGATCCATCGACAGCGATACGCTCGAGTAGCCTTGCGACGATACGGCAATCGTGCCCTGGCGCAGGCCGTCGAGGCGCATCGAATAGTTGCCGGCGTAGTAGTTGGCCGCGTCGTGGCCGTTGCCGCTCAGGGTCCAGCTTGGATAGCTGCCGCCCTGGAAGTTCTCGCTGAATATCGTATTGCCGTGCGCAAGCACGCTATTGAGCAACAATCCACACCATGCACACATCACCGTCAACCACGAGTGCCTGTTCCACATAGCTTCCCCCGACCTTATTGACGAACGAATTGAGCAACTATCTCCTTGAGCTGCCGATTCGCGGGCGCTTGGAGAATTCGAGTTCCATTCTGAGTACAATGCAGAGGGCCACGTCTGCGGAAACGTGGCAATAAACTTCTGGCAGTATCGCCATGGCGATTGGCGTGAAAGATGGCGAATGTGCAGGCTGCGGGCTAGCTCCACGACGCTACTTTCCATGGGGCCAGATGGGAGTGAAGAAATTGGCCCCGCCGTCAGATCGGCTCGATCTCGCCGGGCAAGCACAGCGAACACAACGGGCCCTGATTCGCGCTGATTCCCCGCTCACAGCCGCAGGATCTGCGACGAGCGAGGCCGATGACCGCTCCACCTCATCCGCTGGGGCGTCATCATGGCCATGAATCCGATCCCGTTCCAGCTCGGCTTGTCGATGGTCGAGTTTGTTGCAGACTACGGCACCAAAGCCAAATGCCGTCGTGTCCTGGATCGCGCGCGCTGTTCACGCCACCAAGCTGCCGCTGTGCACCGGATGCGTCGCGATCTGTGCCTTGACCACGGCCAGGACCAACGCCACGGCACGGGAATTGATACGCGGCGAGTTGCTGCCGCGACTGGCGCGCGCGATGATGCTCTGCGCGCCTTGTCCGGAGCGGTCTCTGCGCCTGGCGGGAAATTTTGCGCACCGAGAACCAGCGCGAATCAGGATAATGAATAGGGCTCGTAAGAAGTACTCCGCGTTGGTCGTGCTGAGCGCTGCAGTTCTGTACGTGTTCATCTGGCAGTGCTATGAGCGCCTTCCAATTCACGGGATCGTCACTGAAAATGCGGATATCCTCCTGATCGAGGAGGTTGCCCGGTATCTCAACGCTGGCGGAAATTTATTCGACTGGCGTCTTACTCAGGCGCCGTATTTGTTTCCCGATATTTTCGCCGCGCGATTGATGGCCGCAGCAGGCGTCGAGCGAGGCTTCGTCGCGATCTACTATCAATTTTGGTATGGGCTGGCGCTGTGCGGTGCGTTCTGTTTGTTTGCAAAGCTGGCGAAGGCATGCATTTTCAGAACGGCGGCGGCGACACTCTTGTTGTTCAGTTTGTCCTTCATTGGCTTGCTGGACGGCGATACCATTTCGTTGTACTTCGGATTGATTGGGTGTCATTCCGGTGCGGCACTTCTGGTGCTGACGGCGGTGCTGTCGATATGGCTTGGCGTAACCAGACCGAGTCTCGACATGTGGATGATTCCGTGCGTGTTCGCGTCGCTGTTCCTTGCCGCCATATCGGACAGTATCGCCATCGTCATCGTGCTGCCGGGGATGACGTTGTACCTATGGCTCGTGCTGCGGCGAAAAGAGCTGGAGCGTGCGCACGCGACGACTCTGCTCTGGGTGATCGCTGCTGCCGTATTGGCCGGCAAACTCTTCGGGGGTTTGAACCCGTTCCCCCAGGATCAGGAGTTCATCGGATACATCCTCAAGCAGTTCCCCCACCTTACACCCGCAGCGTTCTCGAATTTTTTTGCTGATCTCTGGAGATACTCGATACATAGCCGCATCTCTCTGCTCTTGCTCGTGCTGACTTTGTGGGGCTACGCAACCTGCGCAATGGTGATTGCCCGCGAAGTCAAAGCAGTCGACCCGGTTGCCGGCTCGCCACTGCTGCCTCTGTGCCTGGTGGTGATAGTCGCCTTGCCATTGGTGCTAGTCTTGCAGCTGTCGTTGGGAATGTATGTGGCAATCGATTCGTCCAGGCAGTGGGCGCCGATTGTTTTCTTGACGATAATTGCAGCGGTGATCGCGCGACTGCGCGATATTTCCGGCAATGGCCGCACGTTCGATCATCTTGTGATGCTGTCGTCGGTGCTGTGCTGCGTGTTTCTGGCAGTAACGTTCACCATGAGAAAAGGCGAGTTGACAGCAACAAACGAGTTCGAGCGCCTCGCCCAATGCATGAAGGACAAGTTGCCGTCCGGTGCCTACTACATCGCCGATTACTGGCTCGCACGACCTACGTCATTTTATTCGAACGGGCGTTTCGGAGTAGTGCCGATCCAGTTGGGCTTCGGCGTTTTCACCACTGCGGCGAACATCAAGGCCATTCGAAACGCAGAGCCCAGATATGCCATTACCGGATTGTCGATAAAGGTGGAAGAGTATGCGGCCAAGTATGGACCAGCCACCGCGAGTTTCTGCAAGATGCAATTTCCACAAGGATATTCGGTTGAGGTGCTTGATTACTCCCAGAACGAAGGTTTCAAGCAGGAAATGCGGCAAAAAGCACGCGTCGCTTATTAGTACCGAGAGCGCAGTGGCCTTCTTTCAACGTTGCGGTGCCGTACAAGACCCCCCGTTTGCTCGCCTTCGGCGTCTTCTCGCCAAGCAAGAAGGAAAAGCGTCACCGCCCGATATCGTGCGGTTTGATGATCCCGAGCCAGATGCCGAGGATCACGAGCAGAATCAGCAGCACGGAAAGGCCGATGCGTCGGGTCAGGGATTTGACCATGCGGTCGCTCTGACCCTTGTCGGTCATCAGGTAATACAGTCCCGCGCCGAGGTTGTAGACGATGACGGCGAGGAACGCGACGATGATCAGTTTGGTCCACATGGCGGCAGGTCCGATCGCGCTGCTACAATGACGAAGCAGTATAGCGCCGCCACGACGAAGCCGAGCGGGCCATGAGCGCGCGGCGCTGGCAACGGCCATCGTGGTTCGCGGTGGTTCTTACCCTGGTCGGCGTCGCGTCGTTCGTGCGGCTCGGTATCTGGCAGCTCGATCGCGCGCATCAGGCCGAGCGTCTGCTCGACGCCTTCGATGCGGCGCCGAAGGCGGCATTCGAGGATTTTGCCGCCGTGCGCCGCGTGCCGCCGGAGGACCGTTTCCCGCATGTGCGGGTGCGCGGGCAGTTCCTCGCCGATCGCGGCTGGCTGCGCGACGAGCAGGTGCGCGACGGCAAGCTCGGCGTCGAGGTCTATGCGGCATTCGCTTCGGAAGGGGACGATGTATTGCTGGTCGATCGCGGCTGGGTCGGCTGGTCGCACGAGCGTGGCACGCAGCCGATGCTGCCGCCATTGCCGCAAGACGAGGTGACTCTGTCGGGCGTGTACGCGCCGTTCCCCGGCAACGGGGTTCGCGTCGGCGGCAACGCGTTGACGCGGCAGACCGCATGGCCGAAGCTGACGCTGGCGATCGACGCGCGGGAAATCGCCGCCGATCTGGATCGCCCGCTGTTGCCGCGGGTGTTGTTGCTCGACAAGGAGCCAGCGTCCGGTTTCGTGCGCAGCTGGACGCCGAGCGTGATGCCGCCCGCGCGACATCGCGGCTACGCCGTCCAATGGTTCGCGTTCGCGGTCGCCGCGATCGTGATCTTCGTCTTGCTGCATTTCAAGAAAGTACGGAAGTAGATTTGCATGTCCGAACAACCTCTCGACACACACGCCGTGCGCGCTGTGCGCAATCGCAATCGCTGGATGCTGATCGGCGTCGTCGCCGTGTTCGTCGTGCCGATGCTGATCGCCTTCGTGCTCACGCGCGCGGGCTGGGAGCCCAAGGGCACGAAGGCCTATGGCACGCTGATCAATCCGCCGCGACAGGTCGATGCGGTGCCGGTGACGCTCGCGGGCGGCGACAAACTGGTCTGGCGCAACCCGCAATGGCAATGGACGCTGCTCGCTTTGCCCGGCGCGAACTGCGAGCAGCAATGCCGCAACGCGCTTGCCGACCTCGTGCGCATGCGCGCGACGCTGGGGCGCAACGCGGAACGCCTGCGCCTGGTCTATCTCGGTCCGGCGTTGCCCGCGGATGTGCTGACTGCGCTTGCGCCGCTGCAGGCAGGCCGCGACGACGCGAATGCGTTCGCCGACTTGTCCGCCGAGGCCGACGACGGGCTTGCTCTCGCACTGGTCGATCCGGGCGGTTATCTGATGATGCGCTACGCCGAAGGCTACGACCTCGGCGGTGTGCGCCGTGATTTGCCCAAGGTGGTGAACTGATGAGTACGAGAGGAATCGCAAGACTTGCGTGGATCGCAACGGCTTTCGCGCTGGTCGTGATCGTGTTCGGCGCATTCGTGCGTCTGTCGAATGCGGGTTTGTCATGCCCGGACTGGCCGACCTGCTACGGCAAGGTGACCTGGCCCAAGCACGAAACCGACATCGCCGCGGCCAACGCCGCGTTTCCCGATCGCCCGGTCGAGTCGGACAAGGCCTGGCGCGAGCAGGTGCATCGTTTCCTTGCCGGCGGCCTGATCCTGACCACGTTCGCGCTGGCGGTCTGGTCATGGCGCCGGCGTCGCGGACTGCGCGGGCTCGCCGCAGTACCGCTGGCGGCATCGGTCGTCATCCTGTTCCAGGCCCTGCTCGGCATGTGGACGGTGACCTGGAAACTGAAACCGGTCGTGGTCATGGGCCATCTGCTCGGCGGCATGACCACGTTCGCGCTGCTCGCCTACACCGCCTTGCGCCTGACGATCCCGCCCGTCGCCAATCCGCGGTTCGCCGTTGCGGAGCAGAACAAACTCTGGCGTTTGACGGCGGTCGGCATCGGCCTTGTCGCCGCGCAGATCGCGCTCGGCGGCTGGACCAGTTCGAACTATGCCGCGTTGGCCTGCGGCCTCGACTTTCCGAGCTGTCTAGGTCAATGGTGGCCGGCCAACATGGATTTTCACCAGGCATTCGTGCTCTGGCGCGGCATCGGGGTCAACTACGAGGGCGGCGTGCTCGACGGCTCGGCGCGCATCGCCATCCAGCTCGTGCACCGCATCGGCGCCGTGCTCGTGTTCGGTCACCTCGCCTTCGCTGTCGCCCAGCGCGCCGCGCGGCATGTGCAGACGCGGCCGTTCGCGGTAGCGATCGGCATCGCGCTGCTGCTGCAGGTCTCGCTCGGCATCGCCAACGTCAAGCTCGGCCTGCCGTTGCCGATCGCGACCGCGCACAACGGCGTCGCCGCCGTGCTGCTGCTTTCGCTGCTGGCCTTGCTGGTGCGAGTGCGCGTAGCCGCACGTTAAACTCTCGCGCATGTCCGTCGTCAGCCAATACCTCGAACTGACCAAGCCACGCGTGGTCGCGCTGATCGTGTTCACCGCGATCATCGGCATGTTCCTCGCCGTTCCCGGCTGGCCGCCGCTGCGCGAGTCGGTCGCGGGTTTCCTCGGCATCTGGCTGGCCGCAGCCTCGGCGGCGGCGATCAATCATCTGATCGACCAGCGCATCGACAAGTTGATGGCGCGCACCGCGCATCGGCCGCTGGCGACCGGCGCGCTGACCCCGGCCAAGGTGCTCGCGTTCGCGGTGTTCCTCGGCGCGCTGTCAATGACGATCCTGATCGCGCTGGTCAATCCGCTCACCGCGGCGCTGACGTTTGCTTCGCTGATCGGCTACGCCATCGTCTACACCGCCTGGCTCAAGCGCGCCACGCCGCAGAACATCGTCATCGGCGGCGTCGCCGGCGCCGCGCCGCCGCTGCTCGGCTGGACCGCGGTGACCGGGCACATCCACCCGCACGCCTGGTTGCTCGTGCTGATCATCTTCGTCTGGACACCGCCGCATTTCTGGGCGCTGGCGATCTTCCGCCGCGACGACTACGCGCGCGCGATGGTGCCGATGCTGCCGGTCACGCACGGCGTCGAATACACGCGCTGGCACGTGCTCTACTACACGATCCTGCTCGTCCTCGTCACCGTGTTGCCGTACCTGACCGGCATGAGCGGCCCGTTCTACCTCGGCGGCGCGCTCGTGCTCGGCGCGGGCTTTCTCTACTACGCGATCGTGCTGCTGGATCCGCCGTCCGAACGCTTTGCGATGAAGGTGTTCAACTATTCGATCATCTACCTGATGGCGCTGTTCGCGTTTCTGCTGATCGACCACTACATCGACACGCCGACGCTGCAGCGCACGGTGATGCCGTTGCAACGCATCGGCTGATCCTTGCGCGTTGCGTCCTCTCGAATTCGGTTAGCATCGCGGCTTCGAATCGGCGATGGGGATGGCGATGCGTATCGAGCGTTTTTGGCGGGCGTTGATACTGTCCGCTCTCGCGTGCGGTCCGGCTGCCGCCGCAGCGGCGAAAGCGGCAACGGATTTCAGCGTGCAACTGCCGGCGACGGCGGCGAAGACGCCGCAGCAGGGTCGTCTGATGCTGCTGTTCTCGAACGACTTCTCCGGTGAACCGCGCAATCAGGTAGACCACACGATCCAGTCGCAGGCCGCTTTCGGCCAGAACGTGAAGGACTGGAAGCCGGGCACGACGGTCGCGATCGATCCTGTCGCTGACGGTTATCCGGTCGTGCGTCTTGAGGACCTGCCTCCGGGCAGCTACAACGTGCAGGCGTTGCTCAACCGCTACGAGACCTTCCACCTCGCCGACGGGCGCGTGCTCGACCTGCCGCCCGACCAGGGCGAAGGCCAGCACTGGAACATCAAGCCGGGCAATTTCTACTCGAAGCCGCAGAAGGTCACGCTCGGCGCTGGCGGCAGGATCGAAGGCGCGGCGTCGTTGACGATCGCGCTCGATCAGATGATTCCGGCTATTGTTCCGCCGAAGGATACGCAGTACATCCGCCACATCCGCATCCAGAGCAAGCTGCTGTCGAAGTTCTGGGGCCGGCCGATGCTCCTGTCCGCGGCCGTGCTCGTGCCCGAAGGCTTCGACGCGCACCCGAAGTCGCGCTTCCCGCTGGTCGTCTTCCACGACCATTTCGTGCCCGACTTCGACGGTTTCCGCACCGAGCCGCCCGACCCGAACCTCAAGCCCGACTACAACGAGCGCTTCCACCTCGCCGGCTACAACCGCATCGAGCAGGAAGAGGCGTACAAGTTCTACCAAAAGTGGACGTCGAAGGATTTCCCGCGCGTGCTGATCGTGAAATTGCAGCACGCGAATCCGTACTACGACGATTCCTATGCGGTCGACTCGGCCAACGTCGGCCCGTACGGCAGCGCGATCGAGCAGGAGCTGATCCCGGCCATCGAGAAACAATTCCGCGGACTCGGTGCCGGCTGGTCGCGCTTCGTCTACGGAGGCTCGACCGGCGGCTGGGAGGCGCTGGCCGTGCAGATCTTCAATCCGGATTTTTACAACGGCGCGTTCGGCGCCTGTCCCGATCCGGTCGATTTCCACGCCTACACTCACATCAATCTCTACGACGACAAGAACGCGGTGTGGATGGATGGCCCGATGAAGCGCATTGCGCAGCCGGCGATGCGCGACTATCTCGGCCGCACCATCTGGGCGCTGCCCGACGCGATGAACTACGAGCTCATGCTCGGCAGCAACGGCCGCTCCACCGAGCAATGGGACATCTGGCAGGCGGTGTACTCGCCGGTCGGGCCGGACGGCTACCCGAAGCCGATCTTCGACAAGCGCACGGGCGTGATCGACCATGCCGTCGCCGACTACTGGCGCGAGCACTGGGACCT
Organism: Rudaea sp.; assembly: GCF_057139185.1. Lineage (NCBI taxonomy): Bacteria > Pseudomonadati > Pseudomonadota > Gammaproteobacteria > Lysobacterales > Rhodanobacteraceae > Rudaea > Rudaea sp. The sequence continues at coordinate 55,716 of NZ_DBNHDN010000042.1, forward strand.
GACCGACTACCTCAAGCGCAACTGGCCTGCGATCGGCGAGAAGCTGCGTGGCAAGCTGCACGTCTACGTCGGCCTGTCGGACAACTACTTCCTCAACGACGCCGTGTATCGGATGCAGGCGGCGCTGGAGAGCTTCCGCGATCCGGTCTACGAGGGCGAGGTGAAGTACGGTCTGCGCGACGAACACTGCTGGAACGGCGATACGAACACGTCGAACGCGTACTCGCGCCTGCGCTACAACACGATGTACCTGCCCAAGATCGTCGAGCGCATCGAGAAGACCGCGCCGAAAGGCGCCGACCTGAGCAGCTGGCGCTACTGAACCGCGGGCGCGAGGGTGCGGGCCGTCCGTTAACGATTTCTTCCGATCGCGGGCGGTAGATTCCGCCCCATCGCGGCGATCGGTTGTCGCGATCCACCACAGGAGAATGAAACCATGAACGCGAACAAGATCGGCTTGGCGGTACTGGGCGGCATTGTTGCGGCATTTGGTCTGGTCGGCATCGCGGGTGCGCAACTGGGTGATTTGAAGGGGCTTGCCGGCGGTGGCGATGTGTCCTCGCTTGCCTCAGGTAGCGCCGGCAACGCGGCGGGCGTGGTCGAGTATTGCGTGAAGAACAACTATCTGGGCGGTGGCGCGGCCGGTCTCAAGGACAAGCTCATGGGCAAGATGGGCGGCGGCGACTCCGACAAGTCGGACTACGACGACGGCGCCAAGGGTCTGGTCAAGACCAGCGACGGCAAGTCCGTCGACATCGGCCAACTCGGCGCGATGAAGAAATCGATCACCAAGAAAGCCTGCTCGGCCGTGCTCGATCACGCCAAATCGCTGCTCTGACGAAGGGAGCTGGACTTTCCACCGCCGCATCCGCACATTAGCGGAATTCTCACTGTGCGGAGGCGGCCATGGCCAGTATCTACGACTTCAGCGCGAAAGACATCGACGGCAAGCAGCAGTCGCTGGCCGCCTACAAGGGCAAGGCGATGCTCGTGGTCAATGTCGCCAGCAAATGCGGGTTCACCCCGCAGTACACGGGGCTCGAGGCGTTGTACGAAAAGCTCAAGGACAAGGGGCTCGTCGTGCTCGGCTTCCCCTGCGACCAGTTCGGCCACCAGGAGCCGGGCGACGAGGCCGAAATCAAGAACTTCTGCTCTTTGACCTACGACGTCAGGTTTCCGCTGTTCTCCAAGATCGACGTCAACGGCGCGAACGCCGACCCGCTGTACAAATACCTCAAGCACGAGGCCAAGGGCCTGCTCGGCAGCGAGTCGATCAAGTGGAATTTCACCAAATTCCTCGTCGACAAGAACGGCAAGGTAGTCAAGCGCTACGCGCCGACCGATACGCCGGAATCGATCGAGAAGGAAATCGCGGCAGTGCTGTAAGTCCGACCTGCTCCATGACCGTGGTTTTTCTTCTGTCCGTGACGCGAGTCGAACAAAATCCATGAATTCCGCTTCAAGTACGTCGCTGTCCGGCAAGGATCTGAAAACCCTCACGCTCGCCGCGCTCGGTGGCGCCCTCGAGTTCTACGATTTCATCCTGTTCGTCTACCTTGCCGAGCAGATCGGCGCGTTGTTCTTCCCGGCATCGACCGCGCTGTGGCTGCGCGAACTGCAGACTTGGGGCGTGTTCGCCGCAGGCTATTTCGCGCGTCCGCTCGGCGGTGTGGTCCTCGCCCACTTCGGCGACCGCAGCGGGCGCAAGCGCATGTTCACGCTGAGCGTGTTCCTGATGGCCGTACCGACCTTGCTGATCGGTCTGCTGCCGACCTACGCGCAGGCGGGCGCCCTCGCGCCGCTCGCGCTGCTCGCGCTGCGCATCGTGCAGGGTGCGGCGGTCGGCGGCGAGGTGCCCGGCGCGTGGACCTTCGTCGCCGAACACGTGCCGGCGTCGCGCACGGCGTTCGCCTGCGGCACGCTGACCTCGGGCCTGACCCTCGGCATCCTCGCCGGATCGCTGCTCGCCGCGGCGCTCAACTCTGCGCTGACGCCGGCGCAGATGCTCGACTGGGGCTGGCGCATCCCGTTCCTGATCGGCGGCGTGTTCGGTTTCTTCGCCGTGCTGTTGCGGCGCATGCTCGCGGAGACGCCGGTGTTCGAGGCGATCCGCCAGCGCCGTGAGCTGTCGCGCGAACTGCCGCTCAAGGCGGCATTGCGCGGCCACGGTGCCGCGGTGGTCGCCTGCGTCGCGTTGACCTGGGTGCTGACCGCGGCGATCGTGGTCGTGATCCTGATGACACCGAAGTTGATCCAGAAGCTCGACGGCATCGCGCCTGCGGTCGCGTTCAGCGCCGACACGATCGCGACGCTGGGCCTGGCGCTCGGCAACCTCGGCTTCGGCCTCGCCGCCGACCGCTACGGTACGACGCGCGTGGCGGCGCTCGGCTGTGCGGTGCTGATCGGCGTCGTCTACGCGTTCTATCTCGGCGTCGCCGCGGCGCCGCAATATCTGTATCCGCTGTCGTTCGTCGCCGGGCTCAGTGTCGGCGTGGTCAGCGTGATCCCGACCCTGCTCGTGCGCGCGTTTCCCGCGCCGGTGCGCTTCACCGGCGTGGCCTTCTCGTACAATCTCGCCTACGCCGTGTTCGGCGGCCTGACCCCGATCTTCATCGGCTGGGTACTCCAGTTCGACCGGCTCGCTCCGGCGCACTACGTCGCGGCGGTGTGTCTCGTCGGCATCGCGGTCGTGCTGCTCAGCGCGCGGCAGCGCTCGTACGCACCATCTTTCGCATGAGCGCTTCGAGCGCGGCGAGTGGATCGGTGCAGCGCCCGGTATGCACTGGCGAGGTCTGGATCAGCGCGCTGCGCGGCGCGGTCAGCCAGTCGAAGCGCTCGCGCCGCGACAACGCGGCAAGCGGGCCGGCGTGCTTGCCGCCGGCGCAGATTGCCGGAATCGCGGCAAGGTGTTGGGTGATCGTCACGAGATCGGCGTTCGGATCGAGCGCGAGCAGGCGGGCCTCGTCGAGTTCGACGCGTGCCTCGAGAAAACTCGCGTCCTGGCAGGCGAGGATCACGCCCGCATTGAGGAATTCCCCGCGCTCCGCGCGCGGCACGACACGCACGATCGCGTAGTCGTAGATGGCGGGTCTGGCTTCAGGCTGCGTGGACACGTATCGCCTCCGCAACGAATGCGCGCGGCGCGTCGAGCCGGCGCGTGAGATATTCGACATAAGCGGCGCGCTGTTCGCGTGCATCGGCGAAAGGTGCGCCGTCGCATAACCAGGAATCCGGAATCTGCGCGGCGATGTCGGTGATGACCTGCGGCGTGATCGCCGCGCGCATGCTTTCGTCGACCTCGGCGATGCGGCTCGCCACCGGCAGCAGCACATGGCTCTTGATCTGCACGAACGGCCGCACGCTGCGTGCGCGCCAATCCTCCCAATCATGGTGGAAGTACAGCGCGGCGCCGTGATCGATCAGGCGCAGCTTGCGGTGCCAGACCAGCATGTTGGTGTTGCGCGCGGTGCGGTCGACGTTGCTGACATAGGCATCGAACCAGACGATTCTTGAGGCGAGTTCGGCGTCGGGCTGCTCGACCAGCGGATCGAACGTGACCGAGCCCGGCAGGTAGTCGAGCGCGAGATTGAGCCCCGCGCTGGCGCGGATCAGTTCCTGGATTTCCGGATCGGGTTCGGTGCGCGCGAGTTCCGCGTCGAGTTCGACGAGGACGATCTCGGGCACGGCAAGTCCGGCGGCACGCGCGATCTCGCCGGCGACGAGCTCGGCGATCAGCGCACGCGGGCCCTGGCCCGCACCGCGGAACTTGAGCACGTGAAGTCCCTGGTCGTCGGCCTCGACGATGGCCGGCAACGAACCGCCCTCGCGCAGCGGGGTGACGTAGCGGGTGGCGGTGACGGTGCGCATTTTCATCGGTGCAATCATCGGCGATCGGGTGGTGGGTCGTCCATGTTGCGCCGCGCTGGCGTTGTGTCGGGGCGCTCGCCCATAATCGGCGCTGGCCGCGACGCGGCCGCCTGATTCGGGAATCCGCATGTTCGAACTCAAGCGCACGCCGTTCCACGAGCGCACCTCACGCCTGTCGTTGCCGCAGAATTGGCGGCGCTGGGCGGGCTACCTCGTCGCGGGGTCGTACGACCTCGTGCTCGACCGCGAGTACTGGGCGATCCGCGACGCGGCTGCGCTGATCGACATCACGCCGCTGATGAAGTACGTCATCGAAGGCCCCGACGCGGCGCAGCTGCTGCATCGCATGACCCCGCGCGACGTGCTCAAGATGGCGGTCGGCCAGGTGTTCTACACCGGCTGGTGCGACGACGACGGCAGACTGCTCGACGACGGCACGATCTCGCGCCTTTCCGAAACGAAATTCCGCCTGACCTCGGCCGAACCGAGCCTGCGCTGGCTGGCGATGAACGCGGTCGGCATGGACGTGACGATCACCGAGGTCACCGACCAGGTCGCCGCGCTGAGCCTGCAGGGGCCGAAATCGCGCGCGATCCTGAACCGCATCTGCGCCAAGCCGCTCGACAAGCTCAAGTTCTTCCGCCTGACCGAAACGAAACTCGCCGGCAAGGCGGTGACGATCTCGCGCACGGGCTACACCGGCGATCTCGGCTACGAGATCTGGATGGACGCGATTGATGCGCTCGCGGTCTGGGACGCGCTGATCGAGGCCGGCGGCGACTACGGCATCGTGCCGTGCGGCATCCTCGCGATGGACATGGCGCGCGTGGAAGCGGGACTTTTCATGATCGACGTCGACTACACCGCGGCGAACCACGCCTGGATCGCCGGACAGAAATCGACGCCGTTCGAGATGGGCCTGGGCTGGACCGTCGCACTCGACAAGCCGGGCTATTTCGTCGGCCGCCGCGCGCTCGAGCGCGAGCACAAGGAGGGCTCGGCGTGGAAACTCATCGGCCTCGAAGTCGATTGGGAAGGGCTGGAACAGCTCTATGCCCGCGTCGGCCTGCCGCCACAGATCCCCGGCATGGCGATGCGCGCGAGCCTGCCGGTGATGCAGGCGGGCAAGCAGGTCGGCTATGCCTCGACGAGTACCTGGTCGCCCGTGCTGAAGAAATACATCGCGCTCGCGCACGTGCAGCGGCCGCACTACGAGCCCGGCACGCGCCTCGCGATGGAAGTAACGGTCGAGCATCATCGCCTGCATGCGCCGGCGACGGTGGTGAAACTGCCGTTCTACGAACCCGAATGGAAGAAGAAGTGATGGCTGCCAACCAATACGACGCCATCGTCATCGGCGCGGGCCACAACGGCCTCGTCGCGGCCGCGTACCTCGCGCGCGCGGGCAAGAAGGTCGTGGTCCTCGAACGCCGCGAGGTCGTCGGCGGCGCGGCGATGACCGAGGAAATCTTTCCGGGCTACCGCTTCACCGAGTTCAGCTACGTGGTCAGCCTGCTGCGGCCGGAGATCATCCGCGATCTGCAATTGCCGAAGCACGGTTTGAAAATCCTGCCGTTGCCGAGCACGGTGACGCCGCTGGACAACGGCGACTATCTGGGCAGCTGGGACGACCACGACCTGACCCGCCGCGACATCTACCGCCATTCACCGAAAGATGCCGAAGCCTACGACGAGTACTCGCGCGTGATGGCGCGCGCGGCCAAGGCGATCAAGCCGGTCATAAGCATGGTGCCGCCCGATCCTTCCAGTCTGAGCCCGCGCGATCTGCTCGGTCTGCTCAAGCTTGGCCAGTACGCGCGCAGCCTCAGCGAGAAGGAGCTGTACCGCATCGCCAAGCTCGTGACTCAATCGTCCGCCGATCTGCTCGACGAGTGGTTCGAGTTCGATGCGCTCAAGGGCACGAAGTCGGCGAGCGGCATCATCGGCACGTTCCTCGGCCCACGCTCGCCGGGCACGGCGTACGTGCTGCTGCATCACTACATGGGCGAGATCGACGGCGCGTTCCGCGCCTGGGGTTTCGCCAAGAACGGCACGGGCGGCGTGTCCGCGGCGATCGCGAGTTCGGCGCGCGCGCTGGGCGTGGAGATCCGCACCAACGCGCCGGTCGACAAGGTCATCGTCAAGGGCGGCGTCGCGGCCGGCGTTGCGCTTGCGAACGGCGACGAGCTTGCCGCTCCGATCGTGCTGTCCGCGGCCGATCCGAAGCGCACGTTCCTGCAGTTCGTCGACGACAAGCATCTTCCGGGCGAATTCACCGACGCGGTGCGCGCTTTTCGCGTGCGCGGCTCCTCGGGCAAGGTCAACATCGCGCTCAACGCGCTGCCGGATTTTACCTGCCTGCCCGGTGAGGGGCCGCTGCATCGCGGCGCGATCTCGATCAGCCCGAGCATCGACTACATCGAGCGCGCCTACGACGAGGCGAAGTACGGCGCATATTCGAAGAACCCGTACATCGACATGATCATCCCGTCGATGATCGATCGCGACATGGCGCCGCCGGGGCACCACGTGATGTCGTGCTTCGTGCAGTACGCACCGTACGACCTCGAAGGCGGCTGGGACGACGCCAGGCGCGAGGCGTTCGGCGAGACGGTCATTTCGACGATCGAGAAATACGCGCCGAACATTCGCCAGTGCATCGTCGGCAAGCAGGTGATCACGCCGAAGGACATCGAGCGCATCGCCGGCATCACCGGCGGCAATATCTTCCACGGCGAACTGCTGCTGCACCAATTGTTCTTCTTCCGCCCCGCGCCGCGGTGGGCCGATTTCCGCACGCCGCTGCCGGGTTACTACTTCGGCGCGGCCGGCGCGCATCCGGGTGGCGGGGTCATGGGCGCGCCGGGCAAGCTCGCGGCCGATGCGATTTTGAAGGATCGGAAATAATGGCTTACGACGTCATCATCATCGGCGCCGGCCACAATGGACTCGTCGCCGCGAACTATCTCGCCAAGGCCGGCAGGAAGGTGCTCGTGCTCGAACGGCGCGCCGTTGCCGGTGGCCAGCTCGTTACCGAATCATTCGCTGAGGGCTTCAGTGCGGATGCGTTGCATGCGAGCGCGCAGTTGCGCCCCGATATCGTTGTTGATCTCGGCTTGCGCATCGAAGCGCCGCGCTCGAATCCGGCGTACACCTGCCTGCTCGACGGCGGCAAACGCCTGACCCTCGACGCCGATCCCTCGCGCGCGAGCGCGGCGATCCGCGAATTCTCCGCACGCGACGCTGAGTGCTGGCCCGGGTTCGTCGCCTTCATGGATCGCGCGGCCGCCTTCCTCGATGCCGCGTATCGCACGCCGATGCCGCGCCTGCCGCATTTCACGCTGCGCGAAGGCCTGCCGCTCGCGAGCCTGCTGTGGAAGCTGCGCCGCCTGGGCGGCCGCGACATGTTCCGCGTCGTGCGCGCGATGTCGATGTCGGCCGAAGAATTCACCAGCGGCTGGTTCGAGTCCGAAGCACTGCGCGCGGCCGTGTCGGCATTCGCGATCCACGGCGTCACTCTCGGCCCGATGTCGGCCGGCACCGGCTACACGCTGATGCACAACTGGCTCAATCGCGGCGGCCTTGCGCACCGGCCGGCCGCGGGTGGCGCCGGCAGCATCACCGTGGCGCTGGTCGACGTACTGAAGGCGCGCGGCGGCGAAGTGCGCGTCGCCGCCGAAGTGCGCAACGTCCTCGTCGATGGCCAGCGCGCGCGTGGCGTGCGTTTGGTGAATGGCGAGGAAATCGCGGCAGATTGCGTGATCTCCGCGGCCGATCCGCGGCGCACGTTTCTGCAGCTTGTCGGCGCCGCAGAACTGCCGCCAGAATTCGTCTGGCAGGCGCAGTCGATCAAGCTGCGCGGCTGCGTGGCGAAGGTGCATGTCGAAACCGACGGCAGGCACGGCCTGGCGGACGGCACGCTCGCAGTTGCACCGTCGATCCGCTATCTGGAACGTGCCTACGACGCGGCGAAGTACGGCGAGATTTCGGCGCAGCCGTATCTGGAAGTCACGACGAACGGCAATGTCGTCTCCATCCACTTCCAGTTCGCGCCGTACGCCGTGCGTCAGGGCGACTGGCGGGCGGCGCGCAGCATCGTCGAGCAGCGCGCGATCGACACCCTCGATGCGCATTGCCCGGGTTTCAAGTCATCGGTCGCGCGCGCGCACACGATCACGCCGTGCGATCTCGAATCGACCTATGGCTTGAGCGAAGGTGACCTCAATCACGGCCAGCTCATCCTCGACCAAATCTTCTTCATGCGCCCGCTGCCGGGCTGGTCCAAGCATGCGACGCCGGTCGATGGGTTGTACCTGTGCGGCAGCGGCGTCCACGGCGGCGGTGGCATCAGTGGTGCGAGCGGGCGCAATGCGGCCAAGGCGATCGTGGAAGACAGGGGCTGAGCTTTTGTCGTCATTTCCGCGTGCATCTGGCGGGAATTGCGAGCACAAAAAACCCCGGACGTTGCCGCCCGGGGTCTTGGGTTCAACCGTGATGCGGGGCGCTTAGGCGACCTGCACCTGGTCGGCCTGCAGGCCCTTCGGGCCCTGCACGGTCACGAACGTGACCTTCTGGCCTTCCTGCAGGGTCTTGAAGCCCGAGCCCTGGATGGAACGGAAGTGGACGAAGAGGTCCGCACCGCTTTCCGGGGTGATGAAGCCGAAGCCCTTGGCATCGTTGAACCACTTGACGGTTCCGTGTTGACGATCCGACATTTGAAACTCCTTGCATTAGTGGAAATGTAACGGCAGCGCGCCGGTACGGGCGACTGGTTTGCAAGGTTGCGACGCGAACAATGAGGTGCAGGATCACGGACTAACCGGGGTCAAGCAATCACCGTGACCAAACAAGCACAGTACCGGCACTGTACGCTGT
>NZ_DBNHDN010000043.1:0-48899 GCF_057139185.1 Rudaea sp.
GCAGGTCGGTATCGACAATGTGGGCGATCGCCAGCCGCCGATCCTGTATCAGCAGAACGTGGCCAACGCCAACACCGACGTGAACACCTACGACACGATCGGCCGCTTCTTCTGGGGCAAGATCACGATCAAGTTCTAGACGCGACCCCTCCCGGGCCGCATTCGTGCGGCCCGGGTTTCCACAGGGACGACACATCATCTGGCGCGGTCGGGTCGATACGACCGGTGGCGCTTTCTTCAACAGGCGTTCGTACGCAACGCCGGAGCAGCGAGCCCGCTCCTGCGCAGCGCGCTTGCGGTGGTTCCGAAGCGCTGATGGAACAGGCGCGAGAACGCACAACGATTCTCGAAACCGCAGGCGAGCGCGATCTCGCCGATCGCGAGCGGGCTCGTGCGCAGCAGGCGCTGCGCGCGCAGCAGGCGCTGGCGCACGAGGAACGCGTGCGGCGTCTCGCCGTAGGCGGCATGGAAGGCGCGGATGAAATGCCAGGGTGAGTAGCTCGCGATGCGCGCGAGCGCGGCATTGTCGAGATCGAGATGGTAATTGCAGGCCAGATGTTCGCGCACGCGCTGCAGGCGCAGGAACACGTGACGACGCTGTGCCCAGGTGCGACCGGGGCAGCGCGCGATCATCTCGTCGAAGCGGTTCTGCATCGCACCGATTTCGTCGAGCATGCCGTACAACGCCACGGCATCATCGCCTCGCTGCACTGCGCGCGCAAGGCTGAGGGCACGACGCAGCAGGGCGCGGCCAACCTGATGCGTGGCCGGCAGCAGGCCGCAATCGCGCGCCGACCCGGTCGCAAGCGCTTCGCGCCACGCGGACGGCGTGCCGACGATGGCCAGCCAGAGGGCGTGACCGCGGCCGGTCACCTGGGTGAACGCATCGGCACAGGTGGCGCGAGCCTCGAAGCGCGCATGGGTGCTTTCGCCGTCGCCGACGCCGATCTGCAGGCGGCCGCGCAGCGGCAGCCATATGCCCGCGGCCGGGCCCTCGATGCGCAGGCCGGCGCTGCGTCCTCCGCCGATGAACATCGACAGCGGCCCGCTGTCGATGCGCGGCAAGGCCAGGCGGGTTCCGTGGCTGATGATTTGAACGCTTGCGGGCATGGTGCACCTTCGTCGTCATGAAGAAGGCACCTATTTACTTACCCTGTCATAGAACTGTACGGAAATTGCGCTGAAATCGCGGTGAAATCTTTCGGAGCAATCGACGAAATCGTTTAATCACAACGGCTTGCACGATCGCGCCTGCGCGCAAGTCGTCGAACACCTTGGACCTTTCGAGAAGCTGGAAATGAAAACGGCCATCGGGGTCCCGGTCCCGATGGCCGTGTGACGCTTCCACTGCCCGTTGGAGAGGGCGAACGCAGTGTCCTCCACGAGGTCATCGCCGGGGTTGCGCGAACTGGCGCATGAGTTGATCGAAATTGCCCGATGCGCGCCGCGACAAAATGCGACGCGGCCGACAAATTCAGCGTGCGGAGCTACGCTGCAGCTCGAAGGCGCCGATGTCGCTGTCCTCGACCGACACACGCGGCAGATAGACCCGCTTCAAGTCAGGGCCGACGCTGAAATTGAACTCGCCGAGCTCGATCGCGAGTTGCGCGACCAGCCGGTCGCTGCGCGTATCGGGGTCGAATTCGCGCAGCGTCATCGAATGCAGGTCGGCGGCGGAGATATACCAGATCTTGCCGCCTACGAGGTGCCAGCCGTTCAACGTCAGCGAGGTGATCGTCTGGGTCAGCCGCTGTTCTTCGCCCGAGGGCAGGGCGCGACGGAACAGGCCCGCGGTACCGGTATGCGTGTAGTAGACGAGGCTGCGCGCCGCATCAACTTCGACGTGCTGCACGCCTTGCGCCAGTACTTCGTCGGCCTGCTGCGGCGTGCCCGCCCGTGTGCGCTGGAGCAGGCGCGCGCCATTGCTGCTTGCGCCGATCGCGAGCACGACACTGCCCGGCTGCGCGCCGTAGGCGCCGAACAGCACATTCTCGTCCTTGCCAGAAACGACGCGCTCGCGGCGCGAGGCGATGTCGATTTCCGCCAGACGCGAAGGCTCGCCGTCGCGATGCACGCCGACGAGCAACGCCGCCGAGTCGCCACGCCACACCGGGTTGGACAGGGTCGCATCGCGATACTCGGTCACGGCGTAGGCGTCTTCCTTGCCGCGTTCGCTGACCCACAGTTGCACGGCGCCGCTGCGCGTGGAAAGGAAAGCGACGCGTGTGCCATCGGGCGAGGCGACGGGCGTGAAGTCGCTGCCGGTCGATGCCGCGAGTTTGCGCGGCTCCTTCGCTGCCGCGTCGAGATCGACTTCGACGACATCCGTGGTCGTGCGCGAAATCTCGTAGACCACCGTGTTGCTGCCACGCGCCGCATCCGGAAAGCGCGCCGATTCGACGCCGAGGCGCTGCGGCGCGCCGCCCGCCATGTCGACGGCATACAGCTCGGGCTTGCCCTGATGGTCGGTCGAGAATACGAGCGCCGAACTGTCGGCGACCCAGGCATAGCCGCGAATTCGGCCGGACAGATGGGTGAGCTGGCGCACTGCGCCGCCGCCGGCGTGCATCACGAACAAGTCGCTGTACGGCGAGATGCCGCGACGGAATGCGATCCAGCGGCCGTCGGGCGAATAGCGGGCCTCGAGATCCTGATCGCCTTTCGCATGTTCGTAGCGCAACGGCTGCCTGGCGCCGGTCTCGACGTTCCAGAGCAGCAGGGTCAAGTCCGACTGGCGGCCATCCATGCGCAGCGCAGTGATGAGCTGCTTGCCGTCCGGAGCCCAGTCGTAGTCGCTGGTGAAGAAATCCTGGCAATCGCCGATCTCGCGCTCGCGCCCGCCGAGGCTCGGCACGACGAACAGCGTGCACTTGCCCTTGCCCAGGCGCGAGAAAGCGATGCGGCTGCCGTCGGGCGACCACATCGGCTGCATGTCGTGCGCGACCTCGGTATTCGGCGCTAGCGCGACGAGCTGCGAGGGCTCCATCGCACGGATGTAAAGACGATCGAAACCGGTGCTCTGAACGAGCTTGCCGAACGCGACGCGCGTACCGTCGGGCGAGATGTGCGGGCGCAGCTCCATGCCCGGATCGGAGGTGACCGCGCGCAAGTTCGAGACGCGCCACGGCGGCGGCGACGGAGCGTGCGCGGTGCGCGCGACGTATGCTGCGGCAGCGAGCGCCAGCGCCAGCAATACCGCAAGCGGGGCGAACCATTTCCCTGCCGTGCGCTGCTCGGCACCGGCTTGGCGCATCGTCGCAGCCGGCGCTTCGGCTGGCGCGTTGCCGTCATCGCTGGCGAGCGCGCTCGCGGCGAGGGCGAACGCGGTCGCCTCGCCGCCGTTCGGCTCGGCCCAGGATTCGTTCTCGGCACGCAGCGCGAGATGGTCGATGCGACCGAACGGAATCTCATCGGCCTCGATCACCGACACGTCCGCGAGCAGACGGTAGCCAACTTTCGGAATCGTCTCGATATAGCGCGCCGGCTTGTCGCCGTCGGCGAATGCGCGGCGCAGTTCCTTGACCGCCTGGGTGAGCACGTCGGGCGTGGTCACGCGGTCCTTCCATACCGCCTCGAGCAGATCTTCGCGGCCGACCGTGTTGCCGGCATGGCGCACGAGTTCGAGCAGCACGGCGATGGCCCTGCTGGTCACCCGCGACGGTTCGCCATCGCCAATCACGCGCAACGCACCGACATCAACGGCGCAGTCGCCGACGCGCAAGCGTAGATTCTGGAGTTTGAGCTGCTCGGCCGAAGGCAAGCGCCGCAGCAGTTGCAAATTGGCATTCATCGCTGGGAATCGAAGCTTGGACTGGATACGTGCAAAAAATTTCCCGGGACGCGACGATGTGAGTCTGATCGCGACCGCCCGATCCGGCAAGTGCCACTATGCGCCGAAGCCCGCGACCACTTGCTCATTCGCCTGCAGCGCCTCTTCGCGAAAAACACCCTCGCTGCAGCCCCACCCATTTTGCAGACGCAGCACGCGGCCAAATCGTCGCAACACCGGATCCGCGCGCACTTGCCCGGGGCGCGCGCAATCTCGCATTCATTCATAGTGGCGATTCGCAGATCGATCGAAGGCGCGGCATCTCCTGCGAGCGAGGTCGCCGCAAGCGCGGTACCTTGCCAGACCGATGCGCAGATCGAGCGCGCATAGGCACCGCCTCGGATTTTTCAAGGCGCGGCGGAACGGCTGCCGTGTCGATCGATTGCATCGGCCAATTGCAACGAGTCCGGACGACGACGCCGAATCCAACGCCGCCAGTGAGCGCAATCGGCCCGCCCGTCCGTCGGGCCGACGTCTCGTCGAACGGGCTATTTCTTCGCGAACACCAGCCGGCCGTGCTCGGCGTCCACCGCCACCGTATCGCCCGGCTGGAACTTGCCTTCGAGAATCTCCTTCGCCAGCGGATTTTCGAGTTGCTGCTGGATCGCGCGCTTGAGCGGGCGCGCGCCGAACACCGGATCGAAACCGACGTTGCCGAGCAGATCGAGCGCCTTGTCGCTGATCGTCATGTTCAACTGACGCTCACCGAGACGCTTGGCGAGATAGGCGGTCTGGATGCGCGCAATCTGGCGGATCTGCGCCTTGTCCAGCGGACGGAACACGACGATCTCGTCGAGACGGTTGATGAACTCGGGGCGGAAGTGCGCCTGCACGACGCCCATCACCGCGGCCTTCATCTTCGTGTATTCCTCCTCGGTGTCGCCGGCCATTTCCTGGATAAGCTGCGAGCCGAGATTGCTCGTCATCACGATCACCGTGTTGCGGAAATCGACCGTGCGGCCCTGGCCGTCGGTCAGGCGGCCGTCGTCGAGCACCTGCAAGAGAATGTTGAACACATCGTGATGCGCCTTCTCGACCTCGTCGAGCAGGATCACGCTGTACGGCCGGCGGCGCACGGCCTCGGTCAGATAGCCGCCTTCCTCATAGCCGACATAGCCCGGCGGCGCGCCGATCAGACGTGCGACCGAGTGCTTCTCCATGAACTCGCTCATGTCGATGCGCACGAGCGCATCGGGGGAATCGAACAGGAACTCGGCCAGCGCCTTGCACAACTCGGTCTTGCCGACGCCGGTGGGACCGAGGAACAGGAACGAGCCGTTCGGCCGGTTCGGATCGGACAGTCCCGCGCGCGCGCGCCGGATCGCATCCGCGACCGCGTGCACCGCTTCGCTCTGACCGATGACCCGCTCATGCAGCACGTCCTCCATGCGCAGCAGCTTGTCGCGCTCGCCTTCGAGCATCTTCGCCACCGGGATACCGGTCCAGCGGCTGACAACCTCGGCGATTTCTTCGCCGGTCACTTTCTGCTGCAGCAGCTTGAAGCCCTTGCTCTCGGCTTCCTGCGCCGCGGCGAGCTGCTTTTCCAGTTGCGGGATTTTTCCGTACTGTATTTCCGCCACCTTGGCCAGATCCTGCTTGCGCTGCGCGGCCTCCAGCTCGGCACGCGCCGCTTCGATCTCCTCCTTGATCTTCGTCGTACCCTGCACCGCGGCCTTCTCGGCCTTCCACACCTCGTTCAGGTCGGAGAACTCGCGCTCGAGCTTGGCGATGTCGGTTTCCAGATCGGCCAGACGCTGCTGCGATTCCTTGTCCTTTTCCTTCTTCAGCGCTTCGCGCTGGATTTTCAACTGGATCAGGCGGCGCTCGAGGCGATCGAGCTCCTCCGGCTTGGAGTCGATTTCCATGCGGATGCGCGAGGCCGCTTCGTCCATCAGGTCGATGGCCTTGTCGGGCAATTGGCGATCGGGGATGTAGCGATTGCTCAGCGTCGCCGCGGCGACGATGGCCGGATCGGTGATCTCGACGCCGTGATGCAGCGCGTACTTTTCCTTCAAGCCGCGCAGGATCGCGATCGTGTCTTCCACGCTCGGCTCGCCGACGAAAACTTTCTGGAAGCGGCGCTCGAGTGCTGCGTCCTTCTCGATGTACTTGCGATATTCATCGAGCGTGGTCGCGCCGACGCAGTGCAGTTCGCCGCGCGCGAGCGCGGGCTTGAGCATGTTGCCCGCATCCATCGCGCCGTCGGCCTTGCCTGCGCCGACCATCGTGTGCAGCTCGTCGATGAACAGGATGACGTTGCCCTCTTCTTTCGCCAGATCCTTGAGCACGGCCTTGAGCCGTTCTTCGAACTCGCCGCGGAATTTCGCTCCGGCGATCAGCGCGCCCATGTCGAGCGAGAGCACGCGCCGGTCGCGCAAGCCTTCGGGGACCTCGCCGTTCACGATTCTTTGCGCAAGACCTTCGACGATCGCCGTCTTGCCGACGCCGGGCTCGCCGATCAGCACGGGATTGTTCTTGGTGCGCCGCTGCAACACCTGGATGACGCGACGGATCTCCTCGTCACGCCCGATCACCGGATCGAGCTTGGACTTCTCGGCGCGCGCGGTCAGGTCGATCGTGTACTTCTCCAGCGCCTGGCGCTGGTCTTCCGCATTCTCGCTCTGTACCTTTTCGCCTCCACGCATGTTCTCGATCGCAGCTTCGATCTTCGGCCGGATCGCGCCGGCCGCCTTGAGCGCCTGCCCGACCTCGCCCTTGTCATCGACTGCGGCCAGCACGAACAGCTCGCTGGCAATGAACGCATCGCCGCGTTGTTGCGCGAGTTTGTCGGTGAGGTTGAGCAGGCGGTTCAGCTCGTTGGAGACGTTGATGTTTCCTTCCTGCCCCTTGACCCGGGGCAGGCGCTCGATCGCCTCGTTCACGCGCTGGCGCAACACGGGCACGTTCACGCCGGCCTGCGCCAGCAACGGCGCGGTCGAGCCGCCCTGCTGTTCGAGCAGCGCCGCCATCAGGTGCGCGGGTTCGAGCATGTTGTTGTCGCGCCCCACGGCGAGGCTCTGCGCATCGGCGAGCGCCTGCTGGAAACGCAAAGTCAGCTTGTCTTGTCGCATGACGGGATATCCCAAAAAAAGCGCGGCATCGAGCCGCTGATGGCTCCGATATGGGCCTGCACCCACACGATTCAACTGCATCGCCGACGCTTGTTCAACGCGATCCGATCATCACGGTTCTGCGCTATGGTAAGCATCCCGCCCACCCGAACCGGTCCGCCATGCACGCTTCCCGCATCCTCGCCTGCCTGCCGTTTTTTGCGCTGACCACCACGGCGTCAGCCGTAACGCTGTCGGTGCAGGAACAAAAAATCGTTTCCGCCGTGGACGCCGGACAGACCCGCAGCGTCGCCTTGCTCCAGCGCCTGGTGGAACAGAACAGCGGCACCCACAACCCGCAAGGCGTGGAAGCCGTGGCGCGCATGCTCACGCCCGAATTCGAGGCACTGGGTTTTCGCGTGCAATGGAAGCCGTTGCCGCAAACCGGTCGCGCCGGCCATCTCATCGCCACCCACGCCGGGTCCGGCAAGGGCAAGCGCTTGCTGCTGATCGGCCACCTCGACACGGTGTTCGAGGCTGACAGCCCGTTCCAGGGCTTCCGCCGCGAGGGTGCGCGTGCGATCGGCCCCGGCGTCGGCGACGACAAGGGCGGCGACGTGGTGATGCTGGCCGCGTTGCGCGCGATGCAGGCCGCAGGCACGCTGCGCGACGCCGACATCGAAGTGGTGTTGACCGGCGACGAGGAAGATGTCGGCAGCCCGCTCGACGTTGCGCGCGCTGACCTCGTCAACTCCGGCAAACGTGCCGACGTCGCACTGGATTTCGAGAACCTCGCCCACGAGAACGGGCGCGACATGGGCTCGATCGCGCGCCGTTCGTCCAACACGTGGACGCTCACCACACACGGCAAGTCCGGACACAGCTCGACGATCTTCTCGACATCCGCCGGCGACGGCGCGATCTTCGAACTCGTGCGCATCCTCGACGCGTTCCGCAACGAGTTGCCGGAAGCGAACCTCACCTTCAACGTCGGCCTGCTCGGCGGCGGCCAGCGGGCGACATTCGACGCCGGCAAGTCGCACGTCACCGCCGACGGCAAGGACAACATCATCCCGCCCATCGCCGTGGCCCGCGGCGATTTCCGCACGCTCAGCGCCGAGCAGACCCGGCGCGTGCGCGAAAAGATGCAGGCGATCGTCGCGCGCCACCTGCCGCAGACCGACGCAGTGCTGGAGGTCGAGGAACACTACCCACCGATGGCACCGACCGCCGGCAGCCGCGCACTGCTGGCGCAACTCAACGCCGTGAACCGCGATCTCGGCCTGGCGGAAATGGGCGAACTCGATCCGCTCAAGCGCGGTGCCGGCGACATCGCCTTTGTCGCCACCGATGTCGACGGCCTGATCGGCATGGGCGTGTCTGGCGCCGGCAGCCACGCACCGGGCGAGTCCGCCGACCTGGATTCCATCCCGCGCCAGGCCAAACGCGCCGCGATTCTGATGAGCCGACTCGCACTCACGCCGCGCTGACCGGCTCGATCCACGCGAGCGTTGCCATGCGCCCCGTGCGCTGATCGCGCCGGTACGAGAAAAACATCTGCGGCTCGCTGATGGTGCAGCGATCGCCACCGAACACGTCGCGAATGCCGGCGTCGGCCAGACGCTGGCGCGCGAGTGCGTACAGGTCGACGCGCCAATGCCCCGGACGCGTCGGAACGAAGGCGGTGCCGGCACCGCGATCATGGGCGAGGAAGGCATTGCGCACTTCCAGGCCGATCTCGTAGGCTGTCGGCCCCGCCGCCGGACCCAACCATGCGACGCACCGCGCACATGCCGTGCGCATCGATGCAACGGTCGCTTCCAGTATTCCGGCGGCCAGCCCTTTCCAGCCGGCATGCGCGACTGCCACCTCGCTGCCGTCGCGCGCCGCGACCACCACCGGCAGGCAGTCCGCGGTGAGGATGGCCAGCACCAAACCGGGTGTCGACGTCACTGCGGCGTCGGCTTGCGGCTCGCCCTCGCCCGCTTGCGCATCGAGCCGCATCACGTTCGTCCCATGCACCTGGCGCAACCAGTGCGGCTCGCCCGGCAGGTCGAGCAGTGCCCGCAACGCGGCGCGGTTCGCGGCGACGCTTGCTGGATCGTCGCCGCTGTTGCTGCCGAGGTTGAACTTATCGAACGGCGGCCGGGAAGCACCGGCCATCTGCCGCGTCGTCGTCAGCGCCCGCACGCGTGGGAGCGCAGGCCAGTCGGGCACGAGAATCGCATCAGCGGACGACATGGGATGATCTGATCTGTTCAGCGCCGGATCCCGTGTCAGCGGCCATCCATGGCCTGCACGCGATGACTATATCCTGTCGTCACTTGCCCAGTTCGTACAGGTAATCGACGAAAGACATGACCGCCCCGTCGTACCCCGCCACCTTCGGATTGCTCGATTCGATGACGTAGTACTCGTCCGGCGCATGCGCGCCGCTGCCATGGCCGAGACCGAAGTGGCCCGAGGCAAGCTTGAGCGGCGCGCCGGTGAACACGTAACCGGGGTAGGAGCCGGCATTGCGCAGCCACATCACCGGATCGATGCCGGCGCGCTTGAGCACGGCGATCTGCGCCTGGATCAGCGGCGCATCCGCCGCCGTGCTGGTCGAATCGTAGCCGCCGGAGACGTTGACCTCGATATCGCCGAAGCCACGCTTGGCCAGATGCGCCTTGAGTGCGGCCACGGCGTCCTTCAGCGTCATGTCGGGAACGAGGCGCATATCGATCTTCGCCACCGCCTTGTGCGGCAACACGGTCTTGCCGCCGGGGCCGGTATAGCCGGCGACGAGGCCTTCGATGTTGACCGTGGGCTGCGACACCAGACGCTCGTTCGCCTGCAACCACGGCAGATCGTCGATCCAGTGCTGCACGCCGAAGCGCTGCTTGGTCTGTGCCTCGTCGCCGCGCTCCGCAGCCTTGGCGATCATCGCTTTCTCGTCCGCGCTCAGCGGCCGTGGCTGCGGATAGTTGTCGATCGTGATCGTGTTGCCGTCGGCCGAGACCAACGTATCCAGTGCCTTGACCAGGTGCCAGACCGGGCTGTCGACCATGGCCTTGAGCGAGGAATGGACGTCCTTGACCGGGCCACGTCCCCATTTCTCCCCGCTGGAGACGAGTTCGAGTTCGACCACGCCTTTCGCCCCCAGGCTCACCGTGACGACACCGTCGGGCTCCTGCTCCGCCGACGGCATGAACACGCCAACGGTTTTCGCCAACGCCTTCTGCACCTCGGGTTTGAGCGCAATCTGGCCGATGTGCGGCGAGCCGATTTCCTCCTCGCCCTCGGCGACGAGGACGAGATTGACCGGCAGTTTCTTGCCCGCTGCCTTGATCGCATGCAGCGCGGCGAGGAAGGCCGACTCCGGGCCCTTCTGGTTGACCGCGCCGCGACCGACGACGACCTTGCCGTATCCCGGTTTGTCGACCAGCTTCGCCTCGAGCGGTGGCGACGACCATTCGGCCGGATCGAATTGCTTCACGTCGTACATGAAATACAGGCCAACGGTTTTCTTCGCACCGGCATCGAGCGTGGCAAACACTCCGGGCTTGCCGTCGGTCGGCACGATCTCGACCTTCTGGAAACCCGCCTCGCGCGCGAGCCGGGCCATGTGCTCGGCGCCTTCCTTCGAGTTGCGGTTTTCCGCCGCAATCGACGGCAGCGCGATCCAGTCCTGCAGACGCTTGAGCGCCTCGTCATGGCGTTTGCCGACTTCGGCCTTGATCGCGGCGCGGTCGACAGCGTCGAACGCATGCGCGTTGCCCATCGCCAGCAGCATGGCGGCAATGCCGGCCGTGAGCGCATTTCGACCCGATACGAACGATGCTCTACGCATGTTTCCTCCACCCGTGGTTGCAAGTTGACGAACCCCGGCGGGAATCTTACGTCATCGCGCTGCCTTCGTATCCTCGCGCAGCGCCTTCACGAGCGCAGCGAAATCCGCCGGCGCATCGACCGCGACGCTGACCAACCCGCCGCCGACTGGATGCTCGAATTCCAGCTTCTCCGCATGCAGCGCCTGGCGCTTGAAGCCGCGCAGCGTCTGCACAAGTTCGGCCGTCGCGCCCTTGGGCAGCTTCATGCCGCCACCGTACTGCGTGTCGCCGACCAGCGGATGCTTGGCGTGCGCCATGTGCACGCGAATCTGGTGCGTGCGCCCGGTTTCGAGGCGGCACTCGATCAGCGTGTGCGCGCGGAAGCGTTCGCGCACGCGGTAGTGGGTCAGCGCGTGCTTGCCCGCCGGCTCGTCGACCACGGCCTGCTTCAGGCGATCGCGCGGATGGCGGCCGATCGGCGCATCGACGCTGCCGCCGGCGATCATCGGGCCGAGCACGACGGCGACGTACTGGCGATGCACGTCGCGCTCCTGCAGCGCCTCGACCAGCTTGGTGTGCGCGCGCAGCGAGCGCGCGACGACCATGACGCCCGAGGTGTCCTTGTCGAGCCGGTGCACGATGCCGGCGCGCGGAATTTCGACCAGCTTCGCATCGAAGTGCAGCAACGCATTCTGCAGCGTGCCCGCGGGCTGGCCCGCACCCGGATGCACGACGAGGCCGGCGGGCTTGTTGATCACCAGCAGGTCGGCGTCCTCGTAGCGGATGTCGAGCGCGATTTCCTCCGGCCGCAGCGGCACCTCCTGGCCAGGCCGCGCATGCAATGAGACAAGCTCGCCGCCGTGGACAATCTTGCGCGGCGCCGCCTGTGCGCCGTCGAGCAGCACGTCGCCGGCCTTGATCCATTCGCTCAGGCGCGAACGTGAGTAATCGGGGAACATCTGCGCCACAGCCTGATCGAAACGCAGGCCGGCAGCGCTTTCGGGGACGGGCAAGGTCTGGACGGGAATGGAGTTTTGCATGCTGAATCGAATCTGGCTGTCGGGCCGATGGATTTCCGGGCCGTGGCGGGTTTGGGCTATTATCGCCGCTCTTGCCGACTTGCGGCCCCTGTTCCCCATGCGAATTTTCTCGATGCGTCTGTCGCTGCCCGCCAAAACCCTGATCCTGCTGCTGCTCGCCGTGTTCGCCGTCGGCTGCCACCGCGAGAAGAAGCAGGACGAAACCGAGGTGCTCCCGGTCGAACAAATGTACGAGACCGCGAAGGACGCGCTGATGGCCGGCAACGAGTCCAAGGCGATCCGCTACTACACGCGCCTGATCGCGCGCTTCCCGTTCGGCCCGTACACCGAGCAGTCGCAGATGGAACTGGCTTTCGCCCAGTACAAAGACGGCAAGAACGACGAGGCGCTGTCGACGATCAACCGCTTCATCAAGACCTACCCGACGCAGAAGAACGTGGCGTACGCCTACTACCTGCGCGGCATCGTCAACTTCGACCGCGACCGCGGCTTCCTCGCCAATTGGGCCAACCAGGACCCGACCAAGCGCGAGATGGCAAGCACGCTGCAGTCGTTCGAGGACTTCAACGAACTGGTCACCAAGTTCCCCGACAGCCGCTACACGCCCGACGCGCGCCAGCGCATGATCTACCTGCGCGACAACCTGTCGCGCGCCCAAGTCCACGTCGCCCAGTATTACTACAAGCGCGGCGCCTACGTCGCCGCGATCAACCGCAGCAAGGACGTATTCGAGCGCTTCACGCGCACTCCGGCCGCGGGCGACGCGCTGGCGCTCACCGTGCTGTCGTACAAGGCGCTGGGCCAGGAAAAGCTTGCCAGCGACGCCGAGCGCGTGCTCAAGCTCAATTATCCCGACCACCCCTACTTCGCCGGCCATTACCCCGACTACGGTCACTGGTGGATGCGCCTGGTGCCGTTCCACGGCTGAAAAGCCGGCCGCCAGAACAAAGCATCGAAGGTCGGGCATCCTCATTCCCTCGCTCGCCGCGGGGACTACAGCCGGACAGGCTCGCCTCACCTTTGGCACTTGCGACCATTTGCCGTCATGACGCATCTGTAGCGTCGTGACCGCCCCGACTTTCGAACTCGACGTCCCGCTTGCCCTGATCGCCCGCGTCCGCAACGGTGAGACGGCGGCATTCGAGCAGATCTACCGGTGCTTCGAGCGGCCGGTGTTCAATCTCGCCTGGCGCATGCTCGGCGACGCCGATGCCGCGCGCGAGATCCTCCAGGATGCGATGCTCAAGGTGTTCCAGCGCATCGGCCAGTACCGCAGCGATGCGCCGTTCTGGGCGTGGCTGCGGCAGATCGCGACGAACGAGGCATTGATGCGCCTGCGTCGCGACAAGCATGTGGACGACCGCGCGGAAGTGCCCGAGGTGATCGACGAAACCGCGCCGCCGTGGGTGCGCGCCGATTCGGCCGCGCTCGAACGCGCGCTGGCCGGCTTGTCCGCGCTGACGCGCAGCGTGCTCTGGCTGTATCACGTCGAAGGTTACGCGCACCACGAGATCGCCGAGCAGCTCGGCAGGACGGTCAGCTTTTCCAAGTCGCAGGTCGCGCGCGGCACCGCGCGCCTGCGCGAGCTGCTCGCCTGTGTTCCGGACGAGCCCACCCCCGGCCCGCCGGAGCACGCCGCGTCCGGAACAAGTCCGGACTCGACGGCGCCGCCACAGGCGCTCGCGCGCATGCGGCGCGTCGAGCCCTCCGTGTCTCGAACGATTTTTTCCGAAAATCCATCATAGGACGCGACGTCATGTCCGATCGAACTCAAGCAAACGACGCGGGCGGATTGAACGCGCCAATGCCGGTTTCCCTGGCCGAGGCCTTGCGCGCGCTGCCGCCGCTCGCGCCGCCCGCGGATGCATGGGCCGAGATGGCGCGGAAGCTGCGGGACTCGGGGCTCGCGACTCGGGACTCGGGAGAGGGCACAAGCGTCTCGCTCGCCGCCCTGCGCTCGAACGGTATAAGGCACTTGTGGCCGCTCGGCATTGCCGCTGCGCTCGTGCTTGCGTTTTCCGCGGTGGCGGTCCTGCGCATGCAGCATCTGCAGCGCACACGGGAACTCGGACATGCCGAAACCGCGCAGGTCGTTGCGACGGAATCGGGCGCCGCCGCATCTTCCGTACACAATGCCGCAAATTCCACAAATTCGCACGATGCTTCGTCCGCCGCCACAAGCCTGGCTGCGTTGCAATCGCGTTCACGCGCGCTCGAACGCTGGCTGCGCGACACCGGTGCCGCGTCCGCTCCGCAGTCGACGCAGGACCTCGCCGCAAGCGCGGAGATCGAGGACATGATCGGCCTCGTCGACGTGCAACTCGGCGCAGCCGACCCGGCCGACGCGGATACGGCGCTGCCGCTGTGGCGCCGTCGGGTTGCGCTGCTCGAGGACCTGTCGACGCTGCGCTACAGCGCGAACGCGTTGAGCATGCGCAGCGGCATCGCCGTCAACGATGCCGCCGCGAAACGGATGGACGCGGCCCCCACCGTCTGGAGAAACTAGTGAACGCCATGAAACATTCCTTCATTCCCGCGTTGCTCGCCGCATTCGCCTTCGCCGCCGGCACGGCCGCCGCGGCCGAAACCCCCGTGGCCAAGGCCGAGCTCCAGGCGAGCGTCGATACGACGCCGCACGCCGACGCAAAAATCGATGCGCAGGAAGCGCGCCGCGAACTCGACGGCATGCGCGAGCAAATGCGCGAGCTGTCGAAGAAGATGGCCGAGATGTCAGCCAGACTCGGCGATGTCGGTCCGCGCAGCTACGCCTGGCAATACATCGGCGACCAGGACCGCGGCATGATCGGCGTCGTGCTGTCGAAAGGCGAGCATGGTACGCGGGTCGACGCGGTGACGCCGGGCGGCCCCGCCGACAAGGCCGGGATCAAGAACGGCGACCTGATCGTCAAGGTGCGCGGCGAAGCTCTCGAAGGGCCTGCGGACGATTCGGCGAAGTTCCTCAGCGAAGCCCTGCGCAACCTCAAGGTCGGCCAGGAAGTCACCTTGACCCTGCAACGGGACGGCAAGAACGTCGATGTCAAGGTCAAGGCCGAGCGCCGCGAGCCGTTCAATTTCGCCTACTCGATCGACAGCGCGAACATCGATGCGGAACAGGTTCGCAAGGACGTCGAGCAGGCGCTGCGCGACGCCCACTTGAGCCGCGAAGAAGCCGCGAAGATCGGCGCGGAAGCACGCCATGCCGCGGAGCAGGGACGTCTCCTGGCGGAACAGCAACGCAGCGTTGCCGCGCAGGCGCGCGAGATCGCCGACCAGGCGCGCCGCCAGGCGCAGCAGATCCGCTACTCCACACCATGGTGGGGACTCAACCTCGCCAGCCTCAATCCCGATCTAGGCGGCTATTTCGGCGCGGATCACGGCGCGCTCGTGCTCTCCGCGGACGCGGGAACCGCGAAGACACTCAAGTCGGGCGACGTGCTGCTCGCGATCGACGGCAAGAAGATCGAACGCCCCGAGGATGCGATGCGCCTGTTGCGCGAAGGCGAAACCGGCCGCGAGGTCAAGGTTGAGGTGCTGCGCCAGCACAAGACGCAGACGCTGAGCATGAAGGCACCGGAGTTCAACAGCCTGTTCGTGCCCGCGCCACCGGCACCGCTCGCGCCGCTGAAGCCGGTCGCGCCGTTGAAGCCGCTGGTTGCGCCGAAGGCACCCGCGACTCCGGCCGCGCCTGCTCCGCCGGCGCCGGTCGGAGCGGCCCCGGCAACTCCGACGGCTCCGCTGGCGATGTCGCCGGCGCTACGGATGTGACGTCGGACCCGAACGATCGGGCGCGGATCAGCCACGCAACGTGACGTTCTCGTCGCGCGCAATCGTTGCGGCGACCTGCCCGCCCAGCACAGACAGCTCCACTGGCGCACGCAAGCCGAGCACACGCAGGCATGGCAGCTGCAGCAACGGAAAGCGCACGACCTGCGCGTGCCAGGCGATGCCCTTGCGGCGCAGTGCGCAGCGCATGAACGCCGCGTGCGCACGCCACGGCTCCGGCTCCGGCACCGGCACTCGGGCACGCGCGATTGCGCACTCGGCGAGCATCGCATCCCAGGCCAGATAGTCCGTGTCGGGCAGCAAACACAGACGCGCGCTGCATGTGCCCCGCGCATCGATCAACTCCAGCCATTCGCGCGGGCCGTGCGAGCCGATCGCGGCGCGTGCGTGCAGCGCAACGCAGGAGGAAAGCGCGGTCAGCGCGGGATGATCGAGCAGCAACACACCCCGTTGCGCCAGCCGCGCACGCGGGAATGCCGCGTCGCCGACGTCGCGGTGCAGCCACAGCGCGGGACCCAGGCGGGCCAGCCGACCGGCAAGACGATACCAGTCGATCGCAGCGTCGCCGCCCGGCGGCGACGCTGCGCGCACGCATCGATGCGCGGCCGAAGCGGATTCGGCTTCGTTCGGCGCGCGCGCGTACCCTGTGGCCTCGTCCTGGCGATCGCTCATGGAGCGGATCCTCGTTGCCAGCGCTGTCGCGGCATGGCGGATGGCGGTTCGCGGCTACTTGGTCAGGATCAGCTTGCCATTGCGCGTCTGGCGCAGGCGATACTCCTGGCCGTAGTGTTCGATGCGCAATTCCTGTGCGGCGCCGAACAGCGTACGGCTGTCGAACTGACGCGGCGCCTGGTTGGTCTGCGCGCGGGACGCCGCGTTGACCGGGCGCAAGGCAACATCGCCCGAAGGCAGCGGCAGGATCGCGGTATGCATGGCACGGCTCCGTTTTTGACGATCAGATAAATGATAATAATTCTTATTCGCGTGTCAAGCGATGCCCTGCCGCGTGGGTCCAACCGCCACATGCAATGCGCAAGAAGTGTGTAGACAGCCTTGCAATTCTTTACCCGAATCGTTTCGACAACCTCGCCACGCGTGCGCCAGAATGCGCGCCGTCCCGCCGCATAAACCCGGAGCACCCGTGCCGCGCCAACTCGTTGCGATCCTTCTCGGTATGCTGGCGATCGCCGCCGTCGCCTGGTACGGCGGTCGCCGCAGCACGCCCGTACCGGCGCAAGGCGCGGCGGCGCCAACGGAGGCGCGAGTGCAAAATGCCGCAATTTCCACAAAGGGAAAAAGCGAAACGGCTGCTGCCGCGACCCGACCCGCACTGTCGGGCGCACCGGGCCGACGCGTGCTCGACAGCGCCGTATCGGATGCCAGCGAACGCACGCCGCTGCCGCCGGCAAGCGCACCGCTCAAGTCCATCCTCGCCGAACTCAAGGCACGCGCCGATGCCGGCGACAGCGACGCCGCAACGCGCCTGTTCCGCGACATGCAGACCTGCGCACAGGTGCAACGGCTCAACCAGACCATGCCCGGCGTCGCCAACCGCGTGCTCAACGACACTTCGGCACCGGCCTCGTCCGCGGCGGCACAACGCAGCGAGCGCATGCTCGATTTCGTCCAGCGCAATCTCGACTTCGCCAGGAACAACGCGGCGATGTGCGCGGGCCTCAGCGCCGACGACATGGCCAATCTGGTGCCGGCGACGCTGCAGGCCGCGCAGCTCGGCGACGCACAAGCCGCGAACTGCTATGTCGGCGCCAACCTCAACAACTGGCCGGGGCTCGTCAACAACCCGCAGTGGGTGCAGGACTATCAGAGCAACGCGCTCAATCTCGCCAACAATGCGTTGCAGCAGGGCGACTGGTCGATGGCAATGCTGATGGCGCAGGCCTATGGCGGCAGCTCGCGCAACCTGCTCAACCAGATCACCGGCAACAACGCGCAGCAGGCCTACACCTACGCGAAACTGATGAGCCTCGGTCAGCCGACCGGCACGCAACAGTCGCAACGCTCGACCAACGCGCTGAGCAATTTTTCCAGCCAGTTGACGCCCGACCAGATCCAAGCCGCCGACGCGCAGGCGCAACAGATGTATCAGCAGTATTTCAACAATACACCGCGCCAGACCGGCGATGTCGCCGGTGCGATGCAGGCCTGCCAGGGTGGCGGGCCGCCGGGATTCTGACCCGCGGCGACTTGCGCGATCCTGGAGAAATGCGCAGCATCGCTTTCTGCAAACGGATATTCGCGGAGAGTCGATGAAGCGCCATCTCTGGATCGTTGCGGTGATCATCGCGGCACTCGCTGCCGGTTGGTGGTTGGGTCGTGGCGCAGCGCCGGCGCGCAGCGCGACGACCGCGGAGAAGGCTAACGCCGATGCCGGCAACCCCGACGCAACCGCCCGATCCAACGCGCCGAAGCGCACGACCGCGCATGCGCAATCAAGCGCGCCGACGAAGACGCCAAGCGTCTCGAAACCGCTACCTCCGCCCGGCACTCCGCTGAAACAGACATTCGACGAACTGAAGGCGCGTGCCGATGCGGGCGATGCGCAAGCGGCATCGCGCTTGTATCGCGACTTGAACATCTGTTTCGCCGCAGATGCCGTGATACGCAGCAATGCGCTCGAGGCAGAGGACATTCTGCGGACGCAGAACAGCGCCGATCCCGTCGAAGTGCAACAAGCGCAGTTGGACAATGCGCAGCGATTCATCAAAGGCTCGGGAACGCTGAAGATCCTGTGCGCCGGTGTGGACCCGCACATTCTCGGCACGCTTCCCGCTGCGTCACTCCAAGCGGCGCAACTGGGCGATGCCAACGCGCGAGACTGCTATGTTCATCGCGGCCCCTTCGTGAATCCAGGCAGTCTCGTCAGCGATCCATCGTCCATCGACACCTATCGCGCACAGGCTCCGGCACTGATTGATTCCGCGATGGCAGCAGGCGATTGGAAAATGGTTTCCATGCTGCAATACGCCTACGGGCCTTCCGGAACGAACATGATCGCCGGCCTTGTCGGCCCTGATCCGATTCAGCACTACCGGTATTTGAAATTGTTCCGCCTCGGCGCCGACGGCTATCGAGTTCCGCAACTGGACAAGGAATTGGCGTACGCGGCAAAACAACTCGACGCCCAACAACTGATCGACGCAGACGCATGGGCACAGACGACGCAACAGGCCTACTTCAAGGGCAGCTCCACCGATGCGGCACCACAAAACTGGAACGCATGCGCGGTGCCGTCAGAATGACCCTCGGGTTGCAGTTTCGGTTGCGCCGCGAACGCTCAGAAGAATAAACTGCACCCACTCCATCGGGGAGTAGTCGGCCGGCTCGATTCAAAATCCGGCGTTCCGCGTCAACACACTCGGGCGGCAGCCTGTGGCGCGGGAAACGCGATATCTTCGCGCTCGACGAGACCTTTGGTTCGCTCGCGTCGCACCCAGGCCGGGGCCGCGCGGGGGAATCATTGCGTCCACTGCCCCGGCTTCGGAGTCACTCTTGGAAACCCTGCTCATCTCCACGCTGACCGTCACGCTCGGCGAGATCGGCGACAAGACGCAACTGCTCGCGCTGATCCTCGCGGCGAAGTACCGCAAGCCGTGGCCGATCTGCCTCGGAATCCTCACCGCGACATTGGTCAATCACGCGCTCGCCGGTGCGTTCGGCGCGCTCGTCAGCGAATGGCTGTCGCCGCAGATGCTGCGCTGGATCGTCGCGATCAGTTTCCTCGCGATCGCGCTGTGGACGCTCAAACCCGACCAGGCCGACGAAGACGAAGCCGCGCACGGCAGCGCGCACGGCGTGCTCGTCGCGACGGTGCTGAGTTTTTTCCTCGCCGAAATGGGCGACAAGACGCAGATCGCGACCGCGGTGCTCGCCGCGCAATATCATCCGTTGTGGCAAGTGGTGAGCGGTACGACGCTCGGCATGCTGATCGCCGATGTGCCTGTGGTCTGGCTCGGCGCGCGCTTCGCGCATCGATTGCCGCTGCGCGCGGCGCGCATCGGCGCGGCGTTGCTGTTTGCGGCGCTGGGGGTATGGATACTCGTCGGCGCGTGATTCAGCGCCAGACGAACGTCGCGACGCTGCGCGCAGGCATCGTGTAGGCGAACCTTCGTTCGCGCTCGCGCGCGACGAAGCGCTGCGTCGACGATGAGGAGTTCGCCACGATCATCACCAGCGAGGCATCGTCCGCATTGCGGAACGCCACGTTGTCGAGATCGGCGCGGCCGGCGCTGGATTCGATGCGCTGCGCACCGGCGCGCACGAACCGGCTGGCGTGCGCAAGCGCCACATAGTCGACCGTGCGCGTGTAGTTACCCGTCTTCGAATTGATCGTGACGAGACCGCGGCAGTCGCTGCAACCGCCGGCGTGCGGGCCGTGGTTTTCGTCGAGCGCGAGATTCCACAACAACACGCCGCGCGACCAGCCGCGCACCGAGTCGATCAGCAGGCGGCGCGCGATCGTGAGCAGGCCGTCGTCCCTCATCGGCTTCCAGCCGCCGCCGGAGCATTCTGTGAGATAGGTGTCCTTGTCCGGATACTTGTCGTGCACGCGCGTCTGCGCATCGACGTAGCCCGCGTAGCAATGCCAGGCGACTGCCGCGACGTACCGATTCGCGAGCGGATCGTCGAGCAGGGCCAGCGGTTCCGTCTCGATGTCCCAGTTGTGGTCCCAGTCGAAGATCAGCGTCGGCGGTTTGCGTTGCGCCAGCGCCGGCCCGAGATGCTCGCCGATCAGCAAGCGCCGCGCGCCCGCGCTGAGCAGCATGCCGGGATAGTCGGGCGCGTTGAAGCGCGGTTCGTTCTGCACGGTCAGCGCGAAGATCGGCACCCCGGCGGCCGCCATCGCGTCGACGTATTTGACGAGATAGTTGGCGAATGCGGCGAAGTATTCGTACTTGAGCGTTCCGTGCAGCATGCTGCCGTTGGTCTTCATCCACGCCGGGGCACTCCAGGGCGATGCCATGACCTTCAGTCGCGGATTGATCGCGAGCGCCGCACGAACGACCGGCAATACTTCGTCGGCGCCGGTGCCGGCGATTTTCGGCGTCAGCGAAAAATGGGCAAGCGTCGGATCGCTCTGCCCCGGCGGCATGTCGTCGAGGCTGTAGTGTGCGCGGGAAAAGTCCGACGCGCCGATGCTCAGGCGGGTGAAGTCGATGCCGAGGCCGCCGTCGTCGCGGCCGAACAATTCGCGCAACAGTTGATCGCGCTGCGCCGGGCTCATGCGCTGCTCGATCAGCCATGCAGATGAATCGGTGATCGCGGCACCGAAACCGACCATGGCCTGATAGCGCTTGCCCGCATCGATATCGATGATGGTGTCTTCGCCCGCAGCAACGTCGAAGGCAACATCGGCTTCGCGCGCCAATTGCTTTCTGCCATCGGCGGTGCTCAGCCAGACTTGCACGGACGCGTGCGGCGACGGCCGCGGAACGGCCGCACAGGCGGCAAGGACGAGCAGGCACAGGGCGGATACGGCGTACGGAAATTTCATCGGCAAGAAGCAATACTGGAAACGTTCCCAACTATTGAGGCCGGAATATAGCAAAACCCGAAATTCCTGCGGCGTGTTCCGACCCGGCCTTGATTCGCGGCAAATCCAGCACGGGCAGGGGAAAAATGCTGCGCCGCACGGTGACGGCCGAATGCGTCTCGTGCATATTTCGCGGCGAAATTGGTAACGCTTCCAAAAATTCTTCCCGGTTGCGTCGGAAGAGCAGGTCGCGAATGCACACCGGCAGGTGCCATGCATCGCGGGCAACACAAGTGTCCATTCCTGCGATCGTCCTTGATCGCGAAAACCAGAAAACCAAAGCGGCCATTCACGACCGCATTCGACAATCGAATCCCTGGGAGAGCACCGATGATCCAGTCCAGCACGTCGCGCACATCCACCACACCCGTCCGCGGGCTGCGCAAGCGTCCGCTCGCCGCCGCCTGCGCGAGCGCGCTGTTTCTCGTCGCCTCGTCGGCGCTGGCCGCCGATGAATCCACCGGCGCGACGACGGCCGGCAGTGCGGCCACCCCGGCGGTGGCCGCCGGTCAGGCGCAATCGGGTACCACGCCGGATCAGGCCAAACCCGCCGACCAGAAGAAGGGTAGCGGCGATGCCACCGCCAGCCTTGACACGGTCACCGTGACCGGCATCCGCGGAAGCATCCAGAGCGCATTGTCGGTCAAGGAAAACCTCGACAGCATCGCCGAGGCGATCGCGCCGGAAGATCTCGGCAAGCTGCCCGATCTGTCGATCGCGGAAAGCCTTGCGCGCCTGCCCGGTCTCGCCACCCAGCGCGTCGGCGGCCATGCCGAATACATCTCGATCCGCGGCCTGTCGCCCGATTTCGTCGGCACCACACTGAACGGCCGCGAACAGGCGTCCACCGGTGAAAACCGCGGCGTCCAGTACGATCAGTACCCGGCCGAACTCATGGGCGGCGCCGTCGTCTACAAGGTTCCCGATGCCACCGTGATCGGCCAGGGCCTGTCCGGCACCGTCGATCTGCACACGATCCGCCCGCTCGACTTCCAGGAAATGACCATGGCCGCGAACCTGCGCGGCGAACGCACGACCAACGGCAGCCTCAACCCCGGCAGCGGCGTCGGCAAGACCGGCAATCGCGTCAGCTTTTCGTTCGTCGACCAGTTTCTCGATCACACCCTGGGCGTCGCTTTCGGCGTGGCCCACCTGGATTCGCCATCGCAGGAAAAGCAGTACCAGGCGTGGTGGTGGAGCATGAACAATGGTGCGGGCAGCATCGAGGATGCCTGGGGTGGGCCGCATACGCCCGGAATGCCGGGTGGCGTGATTTCCGAAGAAGGCATGCAGCTGCGCGCGCAATCACAAAGCCAGGTGCGCAACGGCGCCATCGGCATCATCGAATGGGCGCCGAACGATCACTACCATTCGACGCTCGACATCTACTACTCGAAGTTCGATCAGGAGAAATACAAGAACGGCCTGCAGTGGTCGAGCAGCCCGTGGGACGGCATCGCCTTCTCCAATGTCGGCACCTCGCTGGGCGGCCCCTACCCGATCGCCACCTCGGGCACGATCGACGGCCTGCAGCCGATCATGCAGAACGAGTACACCAAGGAAAAGGATTACCTGTTCTCCGCAGGCTGGAACAACCGCTTCGAATTCGACAACCAGTGGCAAGTGACGGCGGATCTGTCGTATTCGCGCGCCAAGGTGAAGTTGCACGACGCCTACGCGTTCACCGGACTCGCCGGCGGCGCAAAGCTTTCGACCGGATTCACGATGCCGGCCGGCGAGGGCTATCCGACGTTCACACCGGCCGTGGACCTGTCGAACCCCGCCAACCTCGTCTTCGCCGACCCGACCAACTACAGCTACAACGGCCGTGCCGAATGGGACCGGCAAAAGGACGAGATCAAGGCATTCCGCCTCGAAGCCTCGCATCCGCTGGGCTGGATTTTCAGCGCCATGAACTTCGGCTTCGACTATTCCGAGCGTACCAAGTCCAAGCAGGCCGACGTGTTCTTCGCGTATCTCAACGGCAACGGCTGCTCGACCTCGTACGCTGGCCCGACCGGCAACCTGCCTGCCACCAATCCGCAATGCCAGAGCCCGGCCTACGACCCGCACCACTACGTGCCGATCGGCTCGAGCCTCGACGGCAGCACCTCGCTCGCCTACGGCGGCATCGGCGGCATTGCGTACTACGACGTGTTGTCGGCCATCGCGAACCAGTTCTATCTCATTCCCAAGAGCGGCCAGAACGACTGGAACCGCAACTATTCGATCACCGAGAAGGTGCCGCTGGCCTACGTCAAGCTCAACATCGACACGACGCTGTGGGACATCCCGATTCGCGGCAATATCGGCGGGCAGTTCGTGCGCACGGAAGTGTCCTCCTCGGCCATCCAGACCAGCGGCGACACCTACGTCGGCACGCTCCAAGGCAGCAACTCGTACAACAAATTCCTGCCGAGCCTCAATCTCGTCGCCGACTTCGGCGATCGTACCTACCTGCGCTTCGGTCTGGCGAAAACGATGGTGCGCGGGCGCATCGACGATGAAAAGATCGCTTCGTCCGCCGGCGTCAGCCCCTGCGGCGGAAACCCCCCGAACGCGCAGTGCGCCACGGTCGGAAACGATCCCACCAAAGGCACGTGGAACGGCAGCGGCGGAAACATCTTCCTCAAGCCATGGGTCGCCGTCGGCACCGACCTCTCGCTGGAGAAATATTTCGGCGAAGCCAGCTATGTGTCGGCCGCCGTGTTCAACAAGAATCTGCTGACCTACATCTACAACCAGACGGTCGAGAACTACAACTTCGCCGGATACACCAACCCGACGCCGAACATCACCGCGATTTCCAGCTACGGCACGAACACGGTGCCGCAGAACGGCGCGGGCGGAAGCATCCAGGGCGTCGAACTGGCCGCCGCGCTCGAAGGCAAGTTGCTCGCGTCATGGTTGGACGGCTTCGGCATCCAGGGCAACTTCGCCTACAACAAGAGCAAGATCCCGACCAGCACGATCTCGCAGATTCCGGGAGGTCCGACCACGCTGCCGGGCCTGTCCGCGAAAACCGGCAACATCACCGTCTACTACGAGAAGGCCGGCTACTCGGTGCGCCTCGCCCAGCGCTACCGTTCCGAATTCACCGGCGAGGCAGTCGCCCTGTTCGACCAGATCGGCTACACCAAGATCCTCGCCGACAAGCAGACCGATTTCCAGGCCGGCTACGAATTCCAGGACGGAAGGATGAAGGGCCTGTCGGTGCTGTTGCAGGTCAACAACCTGACCGATTCACCTTACCGCACGCAACAGGTTTCGGGCCTGCCCAACGGTGTTTCGGTCGCGCGGCCGCTCGAGTACGACACCTACGGCCGTACGATCCTGCTCGGGTTGAACTACAAGCTGTGACGATGAGCAAGACGCCCGCGGTAGCGCGAAGCCTCCTGTTCCACGCTATCGCGGGCCTTGCGCTGGCCGGCTGCACGGCCGAGGCGACGAAGCACACTCCCGGAGCGCCAACGCCGGAAGCCGATGCTGTTCGCCAAGGCGACGGCATTGCCGACTGGCCCCAACTGACGAGCCCGAACAAGCCCGATCCGGCGATGGAAGCGCGCATTCGTGCGATCGTCGCCGGCATGACGATCGAGCAGAAGATCGGCCAGATGACCCAGGCCGACATCCGCAAAATCACGCCCGAAGAAGTGCGCCGCTTCTACATCGGCAGCGTGCTCAACGGCGGCAATACGCAGCCCGACAACACGCGCGGCGCAAGCTTCGCACAATGGCGTGCGGCAACCGGGCGATACCACGCCGCGGCGCTCGCCACCGACATGGCGGTGAAGATTCCGCTGCTCTGGGGTACCGACGCGGTGCACGGCCACGGCATCGTCACCGGCGCCACCGTGTTTCCGCACAACATGGGCCTCGGCGCCACGCACGATGCCGCATTGGTGCGCGAGATCGGCGCGGCGACGGCGCGCCAAGTGCGCGCGACGGGCATCGACTGGGTGTTCGCGCCGACGCTCGCGGTGGTGCAAAACTACCGCTGGGGGCGCAGCTACGAGAGCTTCTCGTCCGACCCGGCCGTGGTGCGCGAACTCGGCTCGGCCTATGTGCAAGGCTTGCAAGGCGACCTCGGCAGCGACGCGAGCGCGCTGGCGACCGCAAAGCATTTCATCGGCGACGGCGGCACCGATCGCGGCAAGGACCGCGGCGTCAATCTGTCCAGCCGCGCCGACCTGATCGCCATTCACGCGCAAGGCTATGTCGGCGCACTCGAAGCCGGCGCGCAGACCGTGATGGCGTCGTACAGCAGCACGCGCGACTACGGCAAGATGCACGGCGCCGGGTTTCTGTTGACCGACGTGCTGAAAAAGCGCATGGGCTTCGACGGCTTCGTGGTGTCGGACTGGAACGGCATCGCCGAAGTCGCCGGTTGCGCGCGCGATCACTGCGCGCAGGCGATCAACGCCGGCATCGACATGGTGATGGTGCCGGAGAAGTGGGAGAAGTTCATCAAGAAAACGGTGCGCGAGGTGAACCTGGGCGAGATTCCGATGAAGCGCATCGACGACGCGGTGACGCGCATCCTGCGCGTGAAGCTGCGCGCGGGCCTGTTCGCGCGCCCGGCCGACGCCGTGTTCGGTGACGCGGGCGACTTGCAGGCGCGCGATCTCGCCCGGCGCGCGGTGCGCGAGTCTCTCGTGCTGCTCAAAAACAATGACGCGGTGTTGCCGCTCAAGCGCAGCGCGAAGATTCTCGTCGTCGGCAAGAGTGCGAATTCGCTGCGCAACCAGGCCGGCGGCTGGACGCTCGACTGGCAGGGCATGAAGAACCGCAACGCGGACTTCCTCATCGGCGACACCATCCTCGCCGGCATCCGCGAGACCGCGGGTGAGGCCAACGTCGTGTTCGACAAGACCGCAACGAAGGCGAAGGTCGAATCGTTCGACGCAGTCATCGCGGTGATCGGCGAACTTCCCTACGCGGAAATGAAAGGCGATATCCTTTTTCCCGACACCATCGCCGAAAGCCGGCATTTCCCAGAGGACCTCGAAGTGCTGCGTCGCGTCGCCGGACACGGCAAGCCGGTGATCACCGTGCTCGTGTCGGGACGCCCGCTGTACGCGAACGAGCTGATCAACCTCTCGGACGCGTTCGTCGCCGCGTGGCTGCCGGGCACGGAAGGCAAAGGCGTGGCCGATGTGCTGTTCCGCACCGCAAACGGCGCGATCGCGCACGACTTCCGCGGCACGCTGGCATTTGCGTGGCCGCATGCACCGTGCCAGACCAGTTTCGCCGCCGGCGATGGCGGTCCACAGTTTGCACGCGGCTACGGCCTGACGTACGCGAATCCGCAGCCGCTGGGTCTCATCGCCACGCCTTCGATTCCGATCAACTGCGTGCAGTAGGGGCACAAGGACGCCATGGCCACGATCACCGACGTCGCACGCCTGGCCGGAGTCGGACTCGGCACCGCCTCGCGCGTGATCAGCGGCAAGGGCTCGGTCTCCGCCCGGACCGCCGAACGCGTGCGCCGCGCAATCGATGAGCTGAAATACCGCCCTTCGCACGCCGCACGCACGCTGCCGACCGGCGCCTCGCACATGATCGGCGTCTACATCCCGATGCTGAAGGGCTCGTTCTACACGCCGATCCTCAACATCATCCACACCGAGCTGCGCGCAAACGGACAGAACATGGTCGTCGCGTTCGGCAGCGGCAACGGCGATGCGCGCAAGCAGGCGATGGAAGGCCTCGAATTCCTCATCGAACGCGGCTGCGATGGCTATCTGCTGGTCAGCGACGCGCTGGTCGAGGACGACGTCGCCGCGATCGGCGCGCAGGCCTCGCGGCTGGTGTTGCTCAACCATTCGCTCGAGGCCATCCACAACCAGTGCTTTTCCGCCGATCATTACGGCGGCGGCCGTCTCGCCGCACGGGCACTGCTCGAAATGAAGCATCGGCGCATCGCCGTGATCGCCGGCTTCGCAAGCTCGCTCGACAATGTCGCGCGCCTGCGCGGCTTCATGGACGAGTTGCGCGGCGCCGGCATCGACATCGGGAGCATTCCCGTGATCGACAGCGATTTTTCTCCGGAAGGCGGCTGGAACTCCGCCGCCGCGCTGATCGCAGCGA
This sequence comes from Rudaea sp., assembly GCF_057139185.1. Taxonomy (NCBI): domain Bacteria; kingdom Pseudomonadati; phylum Pseudomonadota; class Gammaproteobacteria; order Lysobacterales; family Rhodanobacteraceae; genus Rudaea; species Rudaea sp. The sequence continues at coordinate 27,156 of NZ_DBNHDN010000043.1, forward strand.
AGCACAAGTTCACCGCGCTGTTCTGCGCGAACGACGAGATGGGGGTCGGTGCGCTGTCGTATTTCCAGCAGGCCGGCATCGCCGTGCCCGGCAAGATTTCTGTGCTCGGCTACGACGACACGGCCACGGCCGAGTACTCCGCGCCACGCCTGACTTCCGTGCACATCCCGTGGTACGACGTGGCGCTCAACGGCGTGCGCTGGCTGCTCAACCAATGCTACGCCACGAACAAGCCGGTGAAGCGCAAGTTCACGGCCAGCGTGACCTGGCGCGCGTCGGTGGCACGCGCAGCGAACGGCAAGTAACGAACAGGATCGATCTTGATGCAGACACGTAGGCAATTCCTGCAACTCGGCACCGCCAGCGCCCTCGGCTTCGCCCTGCCGAGCGCATTCGCGAAAAGGGCGACGCGCGACTGGAGCCTGGTCGAAACCTCCCGCGACGGCGCACGCCTGGCACCACGCGCGATGCCGGCCACGATTGCAGCCGCCGCATCGACACTGAAATGCGATGCGTCCCGCCGCTTCCAGCAGATCACCGGCTTCGGCGGCGCGCTGACCGAATCCTCCGCGTACGTGCTCCGGCAGCTGCCGGAAGCACAGCGCCTCGAAGTGATCAGGCGCTACTACGATCCGCAGGAAGGCATCGGCTACACGTTGGCGCGCACCCACATCGGTTCCTGCGATTTCTCGCTGTCGATGTGGTCACTCGCATCGACGCCCGGCGACTATGAATTGCTCGACTTCAGCCTCAAACCGATGCAGCGCTGGTTGATGCCCTTGCTGCGCGACGCGCACCGCGTCGCCGGCGCCGACCGCTTCAAGCTGCTCGCCTCGCCGTGGAGCCCGCCGGCGTGGATGAAAACGAACAACCAGATGGATCGCGGTGGAAGCCTGCGCGAGGAATACGCAACGACCTGGGCGAACCACTACGTCAAGTTCCTCCGCGCCATGCGTGACGAGGAAAAAATCCCGCTCTGGGGCCTCACCGTGCAGAACGAGCCCGAGGCGAGCCAGAGCTGGGAATCGTGCGTCTACACGCCCGAGCAGGAACGCGATTTCGTGCGCAAGCACCTCGGCCCGACGCTCACGCGCGAGGGTTTCGGCGCAATCAAGCTTTACGGCTTCGACCACAATCGCGACACCCTGGAAAGGCGCGCCGACGCCATGCTCGGCGATGCCGACACGGCGAAATATCTGGCCGGCATGGCCGTGCACTGGTACGTCAGCGACGACTACGCCGCCGAAGCGCGTGTGTTGAAGAAGTACCCGGGCAAGGAAGTGCTGTTTACCGAAGGCTGCGTCGAGGGTGGCGCCAAGCCGGGCGACTGGAGCGTCGGCGAACGCTACGCGCGCAACCTGTTCGGTGATCTCAATGCCGGCGTCTGCGGCTGGATCGACTGGAACATCGCCCTCGACCTGCGCGGCGGCCCGAACCACGTCGGCAACTTCTGCGATGCGCCGGTACTCGTCGATACGCACGGCGGCAAGGTTCTCTACCAAAGCTCGTTTTACGCGATCGCGCATTTCTCGCGCTACGTGGCGCCGGGAGCGCATCGGGTCGAACTGAGCGGCGCGACGCAAGGTATGCAATCGTGCGCGTTCGCCAATCCTGACGGGAGCCTCGCGATCGTCGCCTTCAACCCGGGCGACGCCGCGATCGACTTCAATCTCGAGATCGCCGGCGAGCGGCGTGGCTGCCACATTCCGGCGCACGCCATCCAGACCTACCTCGCCTGAGTTTTCCGGCGCCAGCCATGCCGCCGCTGCGCGGCGTCGCAGCTTGCGCTCCGTCGCATTGCTGCTACGCTCGGCGCAACCAAACGGGGAACCAAGCATGAGCCTGAAACTGCGCCTGATTGTCATGAATTTCCTCCAGTTCTTCGTCTGGGGGTCCTGGCTGATCTCGATCGGCGCATACTGGTTCCAGAACAAGCACTGGTCCGGCACGCAGTTCGGCGCGATCTTTTCGACGATGGGCATCGCCTCGCTGTTCATGCCGACGATCGCCGGCATCCTCGCCGACCGCTGGATCAATGCCGAGCGCCTCTACGGCGTGCTGCACCTGCTCGGCGGCGCGTTGCTGCTCATGCTGCCGACGATCGAGGATCCCGGTACGTTCTTCTGGGCGATCCTGCTGACGATGATGTGCTACATGCCGACGATCGCGCTCGCGATCGCGGTGTCGTACAACGCGCTGAAGCAGCATGGCGACGACATCGTCCTGGTCTATCCGCCGATCCGCGTCTGGGGCACGGTTGGCTTCGTTGCCGCGCTGTGGGTTATCGCCCTGCTGCACCTGGGCACCTCGCCGGGCCAGTTTTACGTCGCCGCCACCGCCGCGATGGCGCTGGGCCTGTACGCGTTCACCCTGCCGCCCTGCCCGCCCAAGCTCGGCCGTCCGTTCGACCAGGCACTGGGCGATCCGAAGCTGCTCGAAGCCGGCGCGCTCGACGCGTTCGGCCGTTCGAACCGGTTCGCCCTGCTCGTCGACACGTTCGGACTGCGCGCCTTTGCCCTGTTCAAGAACCCGAAGCTCGCGATCTTCTTCATTTTCGCCATGCTGCTCGGCGCCGCACTGCAATTGACCAACGCCTACGGCGACACCTTCCTGCACGACTTCGCCAAACTCGACGCGTACAAGGACGACTTCGCCGTGCGCTACCCCGAGTTCGTCATGTCGATTTCGCAGATCTCGGAGACACTTTGCATCCTGCTGATACCGTTCTTCCTCAAACGCTTCGGCATAAAGACCGTGATGCTGCTGAGCATGGTCGCATGGACGCTGCGCTTCGGCCTGTTCGCGTACGGCGACCCCGGATCGGGCCTGTGGATGATCGTGCTTTCGTGCATCGTCTACGGCCTCGCCTTCGATTTCTTCAACATCTCGGGCTCCTTGTTCGTCGAAGGCCAGAGCGACGAGAAAATCCGCGCCAGCGCGCAGGGCCTGTTCATGCTGATGACCAACGGCATCGGCGCCGTGCTCGGCAGCACGATCTCGGGTTACGTCATCGACCGCTTCTTCACCGACCATGCCTGCAGCGAGGCCGTCGCGATCTGCAAGAACTGGCCCGGCATCTGGACCACGTTCGCGCTGTACGCACTGGTCACCGGCATCGCCTTCGCGCTGCTGTTCAAGCACAAGCACGAGCCGACAGACCAGGTCATGCCGGTGTAATCCGGTATACATTTTTACCTTTTGATCTTTCCTCGATGGATGCGACGCGGCTTGTACTTCGCGGATCGCCTGCTCGGCCAGCAAAACGTACAATAGCGACCATGTACGTCGGCCCCCACCGCATCGACCCGCCCGTCGCGCTCGCGCCGATGGCGGGCGTTACCGACAAACCGTTCCGCCAGCTGTGCAAGAAGCTCGGCGCGGGCTTGGCCGTGTCCGAGATGACGACGAGCGATCCGCGTCTGTGGACCACGCGCAAGTCGCTCAAACGCATGGACCATGCCGGCGAGCCTGACCCGGTCAGCGTGCAGATCGCCGGCTACGATCCAGTGATGCTCGCCGAAGCGGCGCGCTACAACGTGGACCACGGCGCGCAGATCATCGACATCAACATGGGTTGCCCGGCGAAGAAGGTGTGCAACGTCCATGCGGGTTCGGCGTTGCTGCAGGACGAGGCGCTGGTCGCGCGCATCTGCGCGGCGACCGCACGCGCGGTGGACGTGCCGGTGACGCTGAAGATTCGCACCGGCTGGAATCGTGACAACAAGAACGGCGTGCGCATCGCCCAAATCGCGCAAGGCGCCGGCATCGCCGCGTTGGCCGTGCACGGCCGCACGCGCGCCGATCTGTACCACGGCGAGGCCGAATACGAAACGATCGCGGCGATCAAGGCGGCGGTGTCGATTCCGGTGTTCGCCAACGGCGATATCGGCTCACCGCAGAAAGCGCGCGAGGTGCTCGCGTACACCAAATGCGACGGCGTGCTGATCGGCCGCGCCGCGCAGGGCCGGCCGTGGATCTTCCGCGAGATCGCGCACTTTCTCGCCACCGGCGAAACGCTGGCGCCGCCCGCGCCCGCCGAAATCTGCACGATTCTCGTCGAGCACCTGGAAAACCTCTACGCCTTCTACGGCGAGCAGCAAGGCGTGCGCATCGCGCGCAAGCACCTGGGCTGGTACGCGAAGGACCACGAGGAAAACGCATCTTTCCGCAGCATCGTCAACCGGGCGGAAACCGCCGCGGAACAATTGCGCCTTACCCGCGACTATTTCGGAGCGGCCGCGACGCTCGCGCGGGCCGCCTGACTGCAGTCGCAGCAGCGAGCGCAACACTTTCCAGGAAGGCGCTCACCAGCGCCCCGTGATGCTTCGAGCGACGCAGCACCCACGACAGGCGCCGGCGCAGATCGAGGAACGGCGTGCGCAGCACGGTCAGCCTCTCGGCCTTGACCGCCTCCGTGACCGCGACCGCCGGCAGGCAGGCAATGCCGAGGCCGGCGATCACGGCCTGCTTGATCGCCTCGCTCTGGCCGAGTTCGAGCACGGTCTGCCCGGGCGGCAGCGAAGCAAGAACGTGCTCGGTCATCGCGCGCGTGCCGGAGCCGTCCTCGCGCAGGATCCAGCGCGCGCCGGCGAAGTCGTCGGCGCACAGGCGCCGGCGTTGCGCCAACGCATGATCGGGCCGCACGCAGATCACCAGTTCGTCTTCACGCCACGGGCGCACATCGATATCGGCATGTGCCACCGCGCCCTCGACACAACCGACATCGAGCTGGTGGTCGAGCACGCCTTTGACGATGGTGCCGGTGTTGCCGACCCTCAGCCGGATCGACACCCGCGAGTGCTGCGCAGCGAACGCGCCGAGCAGATCGCCGACCAGGTAGTTGCCGATCGTGTTGCTCGCGCCGAGGCGCAGTTCGCCTTCGAGCGCCGCACCGCGCCCCTGCACGCCGCGCTTCAGTTCGATCACGCGCCCGAGTATCTCCTGCGCGAGCGGCAGCGCGTCGCGGCCGCGTTCGCTCAGATACAGGCGACCGCGCTTGCGGTCGAACAGGTCCGCGCCCAGTTGCGATTCGAGCTCGGCCAATGCCATGCTCAATGCCGGCTGGGACAGATGCAACTGTCCTGCCGCCGCACGCACGCTACCCTCGCGCGCGACGGCGACGAACACTTCGAGCTGGCGGAAGGAAATGCCGAGCATCAGGAAATCTTATTCTCTGGATAAATAGTTTTCAATTTTCTTATCGATCATGCAGAGCGAGAATACGTCGACCTCCCGCGGATCCACGACCGTGAACACCAACAGCCTCGCCGTTTCCACCGACAACCCCGCCAGCAATGCGGTTCGCCGGTTTCTGCCCGGGCTCGCGCTGGCGATCGCGCTCGGTGTCGCCGGGCTGCTGCTTGCCGGCTGGGCACCGCTGCAGAAGGCGCAGATCAGCGCGCTGACGATCGCGATCGTGCTGGGCATGGTCGTCGGCAACAGCTTCGGCGCGCAGTTGCCGGCAACATTCGTCCCCGGCGTCCTCGTCGCCCAGCAGAAACTCCTGCGCCTGGGCGTGATCCTCTACGGCCTGCGCCTGTCGTTCGGCCAGATCGCGGCGATCGGCCCGGCGGGCCTCGCGATCGACGCGATCATCGTCGTCGGCACGCTCACGCTGGGCTCGTTCCTCGGCCGGCGCGTGTTCGGCCTCGACCGCTACAGCGCGTTGCTGACCAGCGTCGGCAGCGCGATCTGCGGCGCCGCCGCCGTGCTCGCGCTCGAACGCGTGCTCAAGCCCGATCCGGCCAAGGTCGCGATCGCGGTGGCGACGGTCGTGCTGTTCGGTACACTCGATATCTTCCTCTATCCGGCGATATACCCGTATCTCGGCATGGACGCGGCGCACTTCGGCCTCTACACCGGCGCGAGCGTGCATGAGGTCGCCCAGGTGATCGCGGTCGGCAGCGCCATCGACCCGGCGACCGCGGACAGCGCGGTCGTGGTCAAACTGACGCGCGTCATGCTGCTCGTGCCGGTGTTGTTTTTCTTCGGCTGGCGGCAGGCGAAGCTGTCGATCAACGCCTCCAGCGAAAAGACGAAGATGCCGCTGCCGTGGTTCGCGCTCGCCTTCGTCGCCGTCAGCGCGGTCAACTCCGTCGTCGTGTTTCCGCCTTCGATCAAAGGCCCGCTGCTGACCCTGGATACCCTGCTGCTTGCCATCGCCATGGCCGCGCTGGGCCTGGAAACACGCGTGGCAAAGCTGCGCGCGCTGGGGCCGAAACCGCTGCTGCTCGCCGCGACGCTGTGGCTGTGGTTGATTCTCGGCGGCGCCGCAATGGTGCGATTCGCCGCTTAGCGGATCCAGTGCCAGCAGCGCACGTCCCGCGTACAGATCGGGAACCTCGATGAGTCCCGCGCGCAACCCGGGACCTGCCTCACCGCCGAGTCACTTCGTTCCGAACAAGCGATCGCCCGCATCGCCGAGGCCGGGCACGATGTAGCCGTGGTCGTTGAGATGGCTATCGATCGCGGCGGCGTAGATCGGCACGTCGGGATGCGCCTCCTGCAGAGTCCTGACGCCCTCGGGCGCGGCGACGAGGCAGACGAACTTGATCGCGTGCGCGCCACGGTCCTTGATCCGGTCGAGCGCGGCCACGGCGGAATGGCCGGTCGCCAACATCGGGTCGAGAACGACGGCGAGACGCTCGCCGATGTCGAGCGGCAACTTGCAGTAGTACTCGATCGCCTCGAGCGTGTGCGGGTCGCGGTACAGGCCGACATGGCCGACGCGCGCCGAGGGAATCAAATCGAGCATGCCGTCGAGCAGGCCGTTGCCGGCGCGCAGGATCGAGATCAGGCAAAGCTTCTTCGACGACAGCTTCGGCGCATCGATCGTCGCCAGTGGCGTCTCGATACGCGTCGTCTCCAACGGCAGGTCGCGCGTAACCTCGTAGGCGAGCAAGGTCGCGATCTCACGCAGCAACTGACGGAATTCCGCGGTCGAGGCCTGCTTGCGCCGCATCAACGTGAGTTTGTGCTGGACCAGCGGGTGATCGATTACGACGACGTTGGACATGCTCTTCTTCCTCTGATGCGATTCAATGGTTGACGCCCGGATTCAGCCTCGATCCCCTTTTCGCGACGCGCTTCGCGCATCGACACCTTCGCAAGGGAGATGTGAACACAGACGATTCCTAGAATACCGTTCCGTCGCTGACGATATTCAACGGCGGCGCGCCGCCGGGCCTGCGTTCCGCGGCGATCTTGCGCCCGGCCGTCCACGTGCCGCCTTCGAGCACGCGCGCGAGCGGCAGGCTCGCCGCGTCGAGCCCGAGCCTGGCGCGAATGCGTTCGGCGAGGCGATCGAGGCCGATCACGGTCAGCGCGCGCCACTCGACGATCGCCGGATGATCGACCGCCAGCGCCTCGGTGTACAAATTCGCATCGCGCGCGGCGACCACGCCGAAATCGATCAGCAGGCCGCCGTTGCGATATTCCGGCAAACCGGTCAATGCATCCAGACCGGTTACTTCGAGGCCGCCATCGGCCAGCGGTTCGAGCAGCGAATACGCAAGCCACTGGGTCAGCTTGTGGAACGGCACCAAACCATCGGTCGGATCGTTCGCATCGACTGCGGCGCAAGGATGCTTCCAGCAGTCGCCGAGGTCGACGCCGCCGATCTCGAGGCGCCCGGGCCAGACGGGCCCGAGCGCGTGCAGCAGGGTTTCGAGCAGCAACTCCGCCGGAATCCTGCCGTCGACGGCGCTCGCCGCGAGATGGTCGTAGAGATGGCCGAGCCGCGCGGGCGTACCGAACACATCGGCATTGACCCGCGCCGCCGCGCCAAGGCGACGCAACAGGCTCACGCGCCCCTCGACGCCGACCAGCGGATTCATCGCATCGACCTGGAAGCCGCGTTCGATATCGTCGGTCGCGATCTGCATCAGCGCCGACGCGTCGCTGCGCAATGGCTCGCTCTTGTCGGCAGCGAAAGCGCCGTTGACAAACATGTCGAAGCTGGCGACACCGAGACCTTCCGAGCGCGAGAAGCCCTTGTGATGTGCCTCGTCGTAGTACTCCCACGACGCCCCGGCGCCCGCATCGAGCAGCACGCTCGGAATCGTGAGATCGATACCGATGCGCGCGCGTTCGGCGGCATGCTCGGCGCCGCCCAGTCCGTGCTTCGCAATCAGTGCGCTCCAGCGATCGATGCCACCCGCCTCGAAATGGCGGCGGCGGCTGTGGATCGGCACGTTCAGATCGGGGAAGCGCTTGCGCATCACCCCGAGCACGTAGTCGGCGCAGGCGTCGAGTTTGTCGTCGTGCCAGCTGAAATACGGCGTCTTGCCCGCTTCGGCCGCAGCCATGATGCGCGCGCAGCGTCCGCGCACGGCGGATGCGGAAAGCAAACGAAGTGCGGCGTCTTTTTCACGGCCCCCGGCTCCCGAATCCCGAGTCCCGCTATTCATTGAGCCCTCGCCCCTTCGCCTTCTCCAGTTCCGTAGCCGTCGGTGCCGCCTCGGTGCTGAAGTAGCCCGCGGCGACCTTCGCATCCATCTCCACGCGCGCGTCCTGCGGAATCAGTTCGTCCGGAATCGCCACGCGCTCGACCACCTCGATGCCCTGCTCGGTCAGCGCGCCATGCTTCATGTTGCTCATCGAGGCCCAGCGATCGATGCGTGTGATGCCGAGCCAGTGGAACACGTCGGGCATCAATTCCTGGAAGCGCATGTCCTGCACGCCGGCGACGCATTCGGTGCGCGCGAAATACGTTTCGGCGCGATCGCCGCCTTCCTGGCGTTTGCGCGCGTTGTAGACGAGGAACTTGGTCACCTCGCCGAGCGCGCGGCCTTCCTTGCGGTTGTAGACGACGAGGCCGACGCCGCCCCGCTGCGCCATGTCGATGCACACCTCGATGCCGTGCGCGAGGTACGGGCGGCAAGTGCAGATGTCCGAGCCGAACACGTCGGAGCCGTTGCATTCGTCGTGCACGCGGCAGGCGACTTTCGTCTCGCTCTTGCCGAGTTGGTTGATGTCGCCGAAGAAGTACAGCGTCATGCCGCCGATCGGCGGCAGGAACACGTGCAGGTCCGGGCGCGTGACGAGCTCGGGGAACATGCCGCCGGTCTGCTCGAACAGGCCGCGGCGCAGATCCGATTCCTTGATGCCGAAACGTTGCGCGATGCCGGGCAGGTGCCATACCGGATCGACCGCGGCCTTGGTCACCTTCACGTCGCCGTTCGCGTGCAGGATGTGGCCGTCGGCCTTGAGCCGGCCGGCCTCGATCGCATCCTTCAGCTCGGGCATGTTGATGTGCGCGCGCGTCACCGCGATCGTCGGGCGGATATCGGCGCCCGCAGCGATCTCGTCGGCGAACGCGGTCGCGACCATGTGCCCCCACGGATCGAGCGAGACGATCTTGTCCTGCCCCTGCGCGTTCTTCTCCCACCACTGTGCGTGCGGCCCGATCGCATCGGCCGGCGCCGTGTTGGTCAGGTCGGGGCGGTGGCCGCGGTCGAGCCGGCCCGAGGCGATCGCGAGCGCGCGGTACACGGCATAGGCGCCCGAGTGCGTGCCGATGACGTTGCGTTTGGCGGGATCGGTCAGCGAGGCGACAATGGGCCCGCGCTGTTTGGGCGTTTGCGCACCCCAGTGGATCGGCGCCGCCTGACCGCGGCTGTCGGGGTGCGAGGTCAGGACGATATGGCGTGAACTCATGTTTTTATGCGGTCACAAAAATGCAGCATACAGAGTTTGCGGGCGGTGTAAAGTGGGAACCTGCTTCCCTTCTCCCGCCGGGAGAAGCCGCGCCACCAAAGCGCCGAATGAGGGAAGAGTGCGGGTTCCGCCGCGCCTTCCGTGCGCGCGCGCCGTAGTTGAAACGCCTGTCTCTCATCCGCCCTGCGGGAAACCTGCTCCCGGCGAGAGAATAGATGGGATAAATAGCCATCTAAACGTCCGAATGACCCGTCGCTTAACACCACGCTCCGCAACCCCTCCGCAGGCTGCAAACCAACCCTGATCCGTGTATGATGCGCGGCTTACATCTTTCCATCCGAATCAAAGGATACATACACTCATGAGCAACTACCTCTTCACCTCCGAGTCGGTGTCCGAAGGTCATCCGGACAAGGTTGCCGACCAGATCTCCGACGCCGTGCTCGATGCCATCCTCGCCCAGGACAAGGGCGCGCGGGTCGCCTGCGAAACGTTGGTGAAGACGGGCGTGGCGATCGTCGCCGGCGAAGTCACCACGAGCGCGTGGATCGACCTCGAAGCGCTGACACGCAAGGTCATCCTCGACATCGGTTACAACAGCTCCGACGTCGGCTTCGACGGCGCCACCTGCGGCGTGCTCAACCTGATCGGCAAGCAGTCGCCGGACATCAACCAGGGCGTCGACCGCAAGTCGCCCGAAGAACAGGGCGCGGGCGACCAGGGCCTGATGTTCGGCTACGCGACCAACGAAACGCGCGACTATATGCCGGCCGCGATCTACTACTCGCACCGCCTCGTCGAGCAGCAGGCCCGCGTGCGCAAGAAGGGCAAGTTGAATTGGTTGCGCCCCGATGCGAAGTCGCAGGTCACGCTGCGCTACGAGAACGGCAAGGCGGTGGCGATCGACGCCGTCGTGCTCTCGACCCAGCACGATCCTGGCATCAAGCAGAAAGACCTGATCGCCGGCGTGCGCGAGGAAATCCTCGATCCGGTGCTGCCGAAGAAGTGGCTGCACAAGGGCACCAAGTTCCACATCAACCCGACCGGCAAGTTCGTCATCGGCGGACCCGTTGGCGACTGCGGCCTGACCGGCCGCAAGATCATCGTCGACACCTACGGCGGCTGGGCTCGCCACGGCGGCGGCGCGTTCTCGGGCAAGGATCCGTCCAAGGTCGACCGCTCGGCCGCCTATGCGGCACGTTATGTCGCCAAGAACATCGTCGCAGCAGGCATCGCCGACCGTTGCGAGGTGCAGGTTTCGTACGCGATCGGTGTGGCCGAACCGACCAGCATCTCGGTGACCACGTTCGGCACCGGCAAGATCGGCGACGACAAGATCGAAAAGCTGATTCGCAAACATTTCGACTTGAGGCCGTACGGCATCATCCAGATGCTCGACCTGATTCACCCGATGTACCAGCAGACGGCGGCCTACGGCCACTTTGGCCGTGCGCCGTTCCGGCACACCTACCGCTGGAAAGAAATCGTCAACGGCAAGGAAGTCGAGAAATCGGAAACCGCCACGGCGTTCTCATGGGAGAAGACCGACAAGGCCGAGCAGCTGCGCGCGGACGCCAAGCTGAAGTAAGCGGTTCCTTTTACCGACTTGCAAAAAAAGGCCGCTAGTGCGGCCTTTTTTTTGCGTGTGTCGGCGACCAAGCGAATGGGGAATCCCGTATCCGCGCTCGCACTCGTCACGGCGGCGGTTCGGGAAAGCCGAACGCGCGTACCACCGCAGCCATGTCGAGATCGCCGAGGCCGGCGTCGCGCGCGCGGCGGAACAACGTGACGCAATTGCGCATGAGCGGAGCCGGCTTGTGCGCACGCGCAGCCTGGTTCGCGACCAAGTCGGCAATCGTCGCCACATCACCTACCGCAGCCTGGGGCGAGAAATCCTCGCGCACCAACTTGTCGAGCTTGCCGCGCGATACTTCGCTGGCCATCGGCCCGGCATCGAGGATGCAGCGCAGGACGGCGAGGTCGATGCCGCAGGCGCGGGCCACGTGCACGGTCTCGCACAGCGCCACCACCGTGGCGATGAGATAGTGGTTCACCGCAAGCTTCATGCGCAACGCGCCCGGCACTGCGCCGCAACGGAACCATCGAGTGCACAGCGGCTCAAGTAGCGGAAGAACCTCCTCGACCACATCGACGGCACCCGAGACCATGCCGACCAGCCGTCCCTGCTCGGCGGGGACGCGCGAACCGGAAACCGGCGCCTCGACGTAGCACGCGCCACATGCGCGCAAGTCGCGCGCCAATTCCTGCGAATATTCGGGCGAGGTCGTGCCCAGATGAACGAAGGTGCGGCCGGCTACGCGCGCGCGGAATGCCGGCGTGCTGCGCCCGAGTACCGCGTCGATCGCCGTTTCGTTCAGCAGCATCAGCAACACGAACTCGGACTGCCGACAAAGTTCGTCGAACGTGACGGCCTGTTTCGCGCCATGCTCGATCAATGCGGCGCTTTTTTCCGGCGTGCGGTTCCACACCGTCAAACGCTGGCCCGCACGCAACAGATTGAGGGCCATCGGCAATCCCATCGTGCCGAGACCGACGAAGCCGGCGTTCATCGCGCCGCCTCCATGGCATTCACCGGCAGCAGCCGCGAACGCAGGAAGGCGATCACTTCGTCGCGCGCATGCAGCGTCGGCGAGCCCTCCTCATCGACAAGATGCGCGGTCAGCACACTGTGCGGGCAGCCGACGATGTACTTGAAGAACGGCGTCGGCTCCGGATTGGCGGCGAGGTCGGGTAGAACCTTGCCGACGAAGCGCGGGCCCAGCGCCGACGCGTAGGCGGCGAAGCGTTCCGCGCGGCAATGGCGATCTCCGGCAAAACGGTAGGCGAGCACACTGAGGTCGTCGCGTTCGAGGCGAGTTCGGACCGCAAGCAGTTCGTCCGCGTCGCTCTCCACCGCCGCCGGGTCGTCGAACGGTAGCGAAGGCTGCGCCAGTACCGGCGCCAGCGTCGCCGGCTCCAGCATCATCGACAGGGCGAAGTTGCCGGTGAAGCACATGCCGACCGCGCCGACGCCCGGCCCGCCGCATTCGTCGTGCGCGCGCCGCGCCAACGCGCGCAGCCAGCGCGTGACCGGGCTTGCGCCGCGGCGGCCAAGGGCGTGGAATTCGGCGCTGATGCAGGCGCGGCGCAGCACGGTCAGCCCGTCTTCGGCCTGCGGATACGCGCCATCGCGGCCGAACAGCGAAGGCAGGTAGACGGTGAATCCGGCCTGTCGCAGCCAGCGCGCGAACCGCGCGACATCCGGGCTGATGCCCGGCATCTCCGCCATCACGATCACGCCCGGGCCTTGCCCCGAGACGTACACGCGCCGCGTCGCGTCTTCCAGCTCGATCGCGCGCGCGGTGAAATCGTCGAGCGGGTCGTTGTCTTGGTTCACGGCATTCATGGGCTCGCACTCGTGGGAGATCCGGCGCCATTTCAACCGTTTTGTCGCATGTCATGATAGTGTCGTTAAAGACATCTTTCAGGCGATTTCCGACATGAAGGATTTCGAGCTTCTGCTCCTCGACGGAACCAACCCCAGCGGCGTATCGATGACCCGCGACATCCTCGCTGCCGCTGCCCTGTTCGCCGCACGCGGCGGCGAGGCGGCGCCGAGCTGGGGCCTTTACTCGCCCTCGGGCGGCCGCGTGCAGCTGCAGGGCGGCATCGGAGCCGACACGCGCCGGCTGCCCGGCCGCCGGCGCGGTGCGCACTCGGTGCTGCTGGTTCCCGGCATCTGGGTGACCGATGCGCGCGAGCTGCACGCGCGCATCGACGCCGACGATTGCCGCCGCGCGATCCGCCACATCGCCGCGCACGTCGCCAACGGCGGCCAAGTCGCTGCGTCGTGCTCGGCCGTGTTCCTGCTGCAGGCGGCCGGCGTGCTGGCCGGACGAAGGGTGACGACAACGTGGTGGCTGGCACCGGAACTGGCGCGTCTCGCCGCGGACACGCACGTCGACGCCACGCGCATCCTGTGCATCGACGGCCCCGTGCTTACCGCCGGCGCCGCGTTCGCGCAATCCGACTTGATGCTGCATCTGCTGCGCCGGAGCTTCGGCGCGACGCTGGCCGAAGGCGTTTCGCGCGTGTTGCTGTTGCATGAGCGCGCGCAGCAGGCGCAGTTCGTCATCCCGGCGATGTTGGCCAGCGGCGACGCGCTCGTGACACGGCTGGCGCGACGCGTGGAGACGGCGCTGCCCAAGGTTCCTTCCGTAGCCCGGCTCGCAGCGGAGTTGTGCATCTCCGAGCGCACGCTCGCTCGGCATGTGCGCCACGCGACCGGCATGGGCACAATCGATCTGGTCCGCAGCATCCGCCTGCATCGTGCGCGCGGCCTGCTGCAGAACAGCCGCATGAGCGTCGAACAGGTCGCCGCCGCGGTCGGCTACCGCGATGCGACTGCGCTGCGGCGATTGGTGCGCAGGGCCGCGGGCGTCACGCCCGGGAGGATGCGCGCCACGGTCGAGCGGGACTGACTACGGCCAGCGCAGTCGTCAATCGCCTCGCGCCGGACTATCGGCACGTGCGCGAGCAGCTCCGAATTGGAGGTCCGCGATTTCGGCGAGTACCGCTTCGTGCGGCAGTTGCAGCTTGTCGACGGCCGCCTGGTGACGCCAGCCACCACCGCGCGCTGACGGGCGCCGGATCGCTGATGATGAAAAAGGCCGCTTGCGCGGCCTTTTTTTCCATTGCCTGGCGAAGACTGCGCCGCTTATTCGCCGTGCGCTTCGGCGACGAACTCGGTCACGCCCCCGCGCAACGTCTCGAAGTCGGCGTCGGACAACCCGCCGGCGGCCTTCTTGCGCCGCTGGCTGTGATAGGCCAATCCCGTGCCCGCCGGAATCAGGCGGCCGACGATGACGTTTTCCTTGAGACCGCGCAACGTGTCGCGTGTACCGCGCACGGCGGCCTCGGTGAGCACACGCGTGGTCTCCTGGAACGACGCCGCCGAGATGAACGACTCCGTGGCAAGCGAGGCCTTGGTGATGCCGAGCAGCATCGGATCGAACTGCGCCTCTCGCTCGTCGCGTGCCTTGGCACGCGCGTTTTCCTCGCCGACACGTTTGCGATCCGACTGCTCGCCACGCAGGTAACGCGTATCGCCCGGCACGGTGATCTCGACCTTGCGCAGCATCTGGCGAATGATCGCTTCGATGTGCTTGTCGTTGATCTTCACGCCCTGCAGGCGGTACACGTCCTGGATTTCCTTGACCAGATACGCGGCCAGCGGCTCGACGCCGAGCAGGCGCAGGATGTCGTGCGGATTCGGCTCGCCGTCGACGACGGTTTCGCCCTTCTCCACGTGCTCGCCTTCGAACACGATGACCTGACGCCACTTCGGAATCAGCTCTTCGTGATCGTTGCCGTCCGCGTCCTTGATGATCAGGCGCTGCTTGCCCTTGGTGTCCTTGCCGAAGCTGACCACGCCGGAGACTTCGGCGAGGATCGCCGGCTCCTTCGGCTTGCGCGCCTCGAACAGATCGGCCACGCGTGGCAGACCGCCGGTGATGTCGCGCGTTTTCGAGGTTTCCTGCGGAATACGTGCGACGACGTCGCCGACGCCGACTTCAGCGCCGTCCTGCAGCGAGATGATCGCGCCGGCGGGAAGGAAGTACTGTGCCGAAATATCGGTGCCCGGCAGGCGCAGTTCCTTGCCCTTCTTGTCTTCCAGGCGAACGATCGGACGCAGATCCTTGGCCTGCGTGCCACGACGCTTCGGATCGGTTACCACCGCGGACTCGAGGCCGGTCAGTTCGTCCGTTTGCGCCTGTACGGTGACGCCATCGATGAAGTCGATGAAGCGCACCTTGCCGGCCACTTCGGTGACGATCGGGTGGGTGTGAGGATCCCAGTTGGCGATGGTCTGGCCAGCCTTTACCGCAGCACCGTCCTTGATCGAAATCGTCGCGCCGTACGGCACCTTGTAGCGCTCGCGCTCGCGACCGTGCGCGTCCATGATCGACAATTCGCCCGAACGCGACACGGCAACGAGGTGGCCGGCGCTGTGCTGCACGATCTTGAGGTTGTTGAACTTGACCGAGCCGGTGGTTTTCACCGACACGTTGTCGACTGCGGCCGCACGAGAGGCCGCACCACCGATGTGGAACGTGCGCATCGTCAGCTGCGTACCCGGCTCGCCGATCGACTGCGCAGCGATGACGCCGACCGCTTCACCCATGTTGACGATGTGGCCGCGGGCGAGATCGCGCCCGTAGCAGTGCGCGCAGATGCCGAAGCTCGATTCGCAGGTGATCGGCGAACGCACGAGCAGGCTCTGCACGCCGGCGGCTTCGAGCTTTTCAACCCATTTCTCGTCGAGCAGCGTGTTGCGTGTGACGATCGGGTCGTCGTCGTTGCCCGGCGCAAAGGTGTCGGCCGCGACGACGCGACCGAGCACGCGATCCTTCAGCGGCTCAACGACGTCGCCACCCTCGACGATCGCGGTCATGGTCAGGCCGTTGAGCGTACCGCAGTCCGGCTCGGTGACGACGACATCCTGCGCCACGTCGACGAGACGGCGCGTCAAGTAACCCGAGTTGGCGGTCTTCAACGCGGTATCGGCCAGGCCCTTGCGCGCGCCATGGGTCGAGTTGAAGTACTGCAGCACGTCGAGGCCTTCACGGAAATTCGCCTTGATCGGCGTCTCGATGATCGAGCCGTCCGGACGCGCCATCAAGCCGCGCATGCCGGCGAGCTGGCGGATCTGCGCCGCGCTGCCGCGCGCGCCCGAATCGGCCATGATGTAAAGCGAATTCATCGACTTCTGTTCGACGGTCTCGCCCTTTGCGGTCTTGACCTTGTCGAAGCCGATGCCCTTGATCATCGCCGCGGCGACGAGTTCGTTGGTGCGCGACCAGATGTCGACGACCTTGTTGTAGCGCTCGCCGGCGGTGACGAGGCCGGAAGCGAACTGCTCCTGGATCTCGCTCACGTCCTTTTCGGCCACTTCGAGGATCTTCGCCTTCTCGCCCGGAATCTTCATGTCATCGATGCCGATCGAGATGCCCGCGCGCGTCGCGTAGTTGAAGCCCGTATACATGAGCTTGTCGGCGAACACGACCGTGTCCTTGAGGCCGAGGCGGCGGTAGCAGGCATTGATCAGACGACCAATCGCCTTCTTCGTCAACTCGAGGTTGACGAGCTCGAACGGCAGACCTTCCGGAATGATCTCCGCGAGCAGCGACCGACCGACCGTGGTTTCGACAATGGACGACTTCTTGGTCCGCCCGCCATCTTCCCCGACCTGCGTTTCGACCAGACGCACCTTGATCTTGGCGTGCAGTTCGACCGCGCGGTTGTCGTAGGCGCGTTTCACTTCTGCGGTATTGGCGAAGACCATGCCCTCGCCCTTCGCGTTGATCAGTTCGCGCGTCATGTAGTACAGGCCGAGCACGACGTCCTGCGAGGGCACGATGATCGGATCGCCGTTCGCCGGCGAGAGAATGTTGTTCGACGACATCATCAGCGCGCGCGCTTCGAGCTGGGCTTCGAGCGACAGCGGCACGTGCACCGCCATCTGGTCGCCGTCGAAGTCGGCGTTGAACGCGGTGCAGACCAGCGGATGCAACTGGATCGCCTTGCCTTCGACCAGCACCGGCTCGAACGCCTGGATGCCGAGACGGTGCAGCGTCGGCGCGCGGTTGAGCAGCACCGGATGCTCGCGAATCACCTCTTCGAGGATATCCCATACCTCGGCTTCCTCGCGCTCGACCAGCTTCTTCGCCGCCTTGATCGTGGTGGCGAGGCCGCGGCGCTGCAGCTTGGAGAAGATGAATGGCTTGAACAGCTCGAGCGCCATCTTCTTCGGCAGGCCGCATTCGTGCAGTTTCAGCGTCGGGCCGACCACGATGACCGAACGGCCGGAGTAGTCGACGCGCTTGCCGAGCAGGTTCTGGCGGAAACGGCCCTGCTTGCCCTTGATCATGTCGGCGAGCGACTTCAGCGCGCGCTTGTTCGTACCGGTGATCGCGCGGCCGCGGCGGCCGTTGTCCATCAGTGCGTCGACCGCTTCCTGCAACATGCGCTTCTCGTTGCGCACGATGATGTCGGGCGCGTTGAGCTCGAGCAGGCGCTTCAGGCGGTTATTGCGGTTGATCACGCGGCGGTACAGGTCGTTGAGATCCGACGTCGCGAAACGGCCGCCGTCGAGCGGAACGAGCGGACGCAGGTCGGGCGGCAGCACCGGCAACACGGTCATCACCATGTACTCCGGACGATTGCCCGACTCGATGAAGGCCTCGACCAGCTTGATGCGCTTGGAGAGACGCTTGAGCTTGGTCTCGGAATTGGTCGAGGCGATTTCCTCGCGCAGCTTGATCAGCTCGGCGTTGAGGTCGATGGTCTTGAGCAGCTCGTAGACAGCCTCCGCACCCATGCGCGCGTCGAACTCGTCACCGTGCTCCTCGACCGCCTGCAGGTACTGCTCCTCGTTGAGCAACTGACCGCGCGTGAGGGAGGTCAGACCCGGGTCGACGACGACGTAGGCTTCGAAGTAGAGGATGCGCTCGATGTCGCGCAGGGTCATGTCGAGCATCAGGCCGATGCGCGACGGCAGCGACTTGAGGAACCAGATATGCGCAACCGGCGAGGCCAGCTCGATATGGCCCATGCGCTCGCGGCGCACCTTGGTCAGGGTCACTTCGGTGCCGCACTTCTCGCAGACCACGCCACGGTGTTTCATGCGCTTGTACTTGCCGCACAGGCACTCGTAGTCCTTGATCGGGCCGAAGATCGCGGCGCAGAACAGGCCGTCACGCTCCGGCTTGAACGTGCGGTAGTTGATCGTCTCGGGTTTCTTCACCTCGCCGAACGACCACGAGCGGATCAGCTCCGGCGAAGCCAGCGCGATCTTGATCGAGTCGAAATCGAGCGACTGACGGGTTTGGTTGAAGAGGTTGAGCAGGTCTTTCATTTTGTGTCTCCGGGAGGAGGAAATCTTTTTGTAGGGGCGCAATTCATTGCGCCCATATCGTCATGTCGGATCGCGGGGCGGGCGCGATGAATCGCGCCCCTACGATCAATGCTCTTCGAGCTCCATGTTGATCGCCAGCGAGCGGATTTCCTTCACCAACACGTTGAAGGATTCCGGCATGCCCGCAGCCATCTCGTGGTTGCCGTCGACGATGTTCTTGTACATCTGATTGCGGCCGGGTACGTCGTCGGACTTCACCGTCAGCATTTCCTGCAGCGTGTACGCCGCACCGTAGGCCTCGAGTGCCCAGACTTCCATTTCGCCGAAGCGCTGGCCGCCGAACTGTGCCTTGCCGCCCAGCGGCTGCTGGGTGACGAGCGAGTACGGTCCGGTCGAACGCGCGTGCATCTTGTCGTCGACGAGGTGATTGAGCTTGAGCATGTGCATGTAGCCGACGGTGACCGGACGATCGAACGCTTCACCGGTGCGGCCGTCGTACAGCATCGTCTGGCCCGACTGCGGCAGGTCGGCGAGCTTGAGCATCGCCTTGATCTCGCTTTCCGCCGCGCCGTCGAACACCGGCGTCGACATCGGCACACCCGCCTGCAGGTTCTTCGCCAGCGCGAGGATTTCCTCGTCGCTCAGCGACTTCAGGTTGACGCGCTGACCGAACACGTCCTTGTCGTGGTTGTAGATTTCGTCGAGGTATTTGCGCAGCTCGACCACCTTGGCTTGCGCCTCGAGCATGCGCTGGATCTTCTCGCCGAGGCCCTTCGCGGCCCAACCCAGGTGCACTTCGAGAATCTGGCCGATGTTCATGCGCGACGGCACGCCAAGCGGGTTCAGCACGATGTCGATCGACTGTCCGTTGGCCATGTACGGCATGTCCTCGACCGGACGGATCATCGACACCACGCCCTTGTTGCCGTGACGGCCGGCCATCTTGTCGCCCGGCTGGATGCGGCGCTTGACCGCCAGGTACACCTTGACCATCTTGAGCACGCCCGGAGCGAGGTCGTCGCCCGCGGTAATCTTGGCCTGCTTGGCCTTGAAGCGCTTGTCGAACTCGGCGCGATGCGCGTCGATCTGCGCCTTGGCCTTCTCGAGCAGGTCGGCCGCGTCCTCGTCCTTCATGCGCAGCGAGAACCATTCGTCTTTCTTCAGACCGTCGAAGAATTCGCCGGTCAGCACCGTGCCCTTCTTGACGCCCGCAGGGCCGCCGTTGGCGACCTGGCCGATCAACTGACCACGCAGACGCGCATAGATCGCGCCTTCGAGGATGCGGAACTGGTCGTCGAAGTCCTTCTTGACGCGCTTGACTTCCATCTGCTCGATCTGCAGCGCGCGCTTGTCCTTCTCGATGCCGTCGCGGGTGAACACGGTCACGTCGATGACCGTGCCGTCCATGCCGGGCGGCACGCGCAACGACGAATCCTTCACGTCGCTCGCTTTTTCGCCGAAGATGGCGCGCAGCAGCTTTTCTTCCGGCGTGAGCTGGCTCTCGCCCTTGGGCGTCACCTTGCCGACGAGGATGTCGCCCGCCTTCACTTCCGCGCCGATGTAGACCACGCCCGATTCGTCAAGGCGCGACAGCGCCTGTTCGCCGACGTTCGGGATATCCGCGGTGATTTCTTCCGGTCCGAGCCTGGTGTCGCGCGCCTGGATGGTGAGCTCTTCGATATGGATCGTCGTGTAGCGGTCTTCCTCGACCACGCGCTCGGAGAGCAGGATCGAGTCCTCGAAGTTGTAGCCATTCCACGGCATGAACGCGACCAGCATGTTCTGGCCGAGCGCGAGCTCGCCAAGGTCGGTCGACGAGCCGTCGGCGAGCACGTCGCCCTTCGCCACCTTGTCGCCGACATTGACCAGCGGGCGCTGGTTGAGATCGGTGTTCTGGTTGGAGCGCGTGTACTTGGTCAGCGTGTAGATGTCGACGCCGGCATCGTTTTCGCCGATTTCGTCTTCATTGACGCGCACGACGATGCGGCCCGCGTCGACCTGGTCGATCACGCCGCCACGACGGGCGGCGGCGGTCACGCCCGAGTCGCGCGCGACCGGACGCTCGATGCCGGTGCCGACCAGCGGCGTCTGCGAACGCAGCGTCGGCACGGCCTGACGCTGCATGTTCGCGCCCATCAGCGCGCGGTTCGCGTCGTCGTGTTCGAGGAACGGCACCAGCGCCGCCGCAACCGACACGGTCTGCATCGGCGAGACGTCCATGTACTGGATGTCGGTACCGTGGCGCATTTCCGACTCGCCCTTGGAACGGCAGGCGACGAAGTCCTCGGCGAAGCTGCCATCCTTGTTCAGGATCGAGTTCGCCTGCGCGATGACGTACTCGCCTTCCTCGATCGCCGACAGATATTCGGTCTTGTCCGTGACCTTGCCGTTGATGACCTTGCGGTACGGCGTCTCGAGGAAGCCGTACGAGTTGGTGCGCGCGTAGACCGCGAGCGAGTTGATCAGGCCGATGTTCGGGCCTTCCGGCGTCTCGATCGTGCAGACGCGGCCGTAGTGGGTCGGATGCACGTCGCGCACTTCGAAGCCCGCGCGCTCGCGCGTCAGGCCGCCCGGACCGAGCGCCGAGACGCGGCGCTTGTGGGTGACTTCCGACAGCGGGTTGTTCTGGTCCATGAACTGCGACAGCTGCGAGGAACCGAAGAACTCCTTCACCGCCGCCGCGACCGGCTTGGCATTGATCAGGTCCTGCGGGGTCAGGCCATCGGCTTCGGCCAGGCTGAGGCGTTCGCGAACCGCACGCTCCACGCGCACCAGGCCGATGCGGAAGGTGTTCTCCGCCATCTCGCCCACCGAACGCACGCGGCGGTTGCCCAGGTGGTCGATGTCGTCCACGGTGCCGTGGCCGTTCTTGATGTCGATCAGCACCTTCAGCACGTCGAGGATGTCGGAGCTCTCGCCCTGCTCGGCGACCAGTCGCTGCGACTCCTCTTCCTTGCGCTCGCTGAAGTACTTGTAGTCGTACAGCACGCCCGGGCCGAGGATTTCCTTGCGGCCCACGCGGCGGTTGAACTTCATCCGGCCCACGCTCGACAGGTCGTAGCGGTCGAAGGTGAAGAACAGGTTGAAGAACAGGTTCTGCGCGGCATCCTTGGTCGGCGGCTCGCCCGGACGCATCATGCGATAGATTTCCACCAGCGCCTCCAGCGGCG